>DERU01000036.1:8476-22410 GCA_002361095.1 Lachnospiraceae bacterium UBA3332 | reverse complement strand
GGTAAGCGTCCGCAGTCTTTTTGTCAGGCCGGTAACACTCCCCCGGCGGCAGCGCCGTACGCAAAAAACGGATATCCGTGTCCCCGCCCGTGTTTTTTTTGTAAAAGAGTGCCGCCGCGCCGCACAGCGTGGCCTCCCCTTCCTTCGGAACCTTCACGTTCCGGTTTAATATGTCCGCTTTGATCTGCATCAGCGCCCGGTTTTTCACCGCTCCCCCGGCACAAATCAAATCTTTATTTTCCATTCCATGGGCGGTATCCAGCAGGGAAAGAACCCATGCCGCCTGATACTGAACGCCCTCCATAACGGCCTTGCACACACGCATGCCGCCGTCCGTTTCCCCAAAGCCCAGCAGGGATCCCCGCATGGCCCCCTCATACCAGGGACTGCCCATCCCCGTCAGATACGGAAAATAGAGAAGTCCCGTAGGCCCCTTCTCCCACTCTTGTGTACGCATGTTCAGTTCTTCATAGGAAAGGGGGGTCAGCTGCAAGGTTTTACGAAACCATTCCAGCGAATGGCCGGAGGAAGGCACACTGGCCATGTAAAACCAGCCGCCGTCCACAAACGGGCCGTACAGCGCCCCGGTCTTTGCGTCAAATCCCCCTTCCGGCAGGCTTTTGAGCCGCCCCACATAAGTCTCCGAAGTTCCCATGCTGTCGCAAATGCCCTCCGGTTCCTCCCGCAGCAGGCCGAAAGCGGCACACACATGGTCATGCCCTGCCACCGCAACCGGGACTTTTCCTTCCTCCCGCCTCCAAACGCCAAAGGCTTTTCCCGAAGGAACCACCTGCGGGAAATTATTGGGGGAAAGCCCGCGTCCTGCCAGCCATTCCCGATCCCAGGCTCCTGCCCCAATATCATACGCATAGGTTCTGGCCGCAAAGGAAGGATCCGTAAAGAACCGCCCGGTCAGCTTCCACGCGATATAATCGCACATGGAAAGCCAGACAGCGTTCTCCCTTTTTACGCTGCCCTGTTCCAGCAGCCATAAACATTTATAAATGCCATACTTAAAACTGTTGTGCAGCCCGGTTTTTGCAAACCGTTCCGCTTCCTCCGCCTCATCCATGCCGGCCGCCAGCGCGGCCGTACGCTTTTCAAACCAGGGCAGGATCTGTGTCGCCTCACACCCTGTGCTGCGGTCCACAACCAGTCCCGCCTCCGCCATGCCCGTAATACTGACGCCGTCCGGCAGCCCGTACCCCGCATGACAGTGGGCGTTTAACTGTCCGGACACGATACGCCAGATTTCTTCCGGACGGTACACGCTGCCATAAGCATCGGTATCCAGCGGGGTTTGCGTTTTTTCCTCCCGCAGGATCGTGCCGTCGGCCGCAAAGAGGATGGATTTTATATGAGTCGTGCCGACGTCTACGCCGATGACCGTATGCATGCAATACCTCCGTTCGTTTTACATTCCCAGATCCCGTTTCAGCTTTTCAATCCCCAGTTTAGGACTTGTCAGGATTTTGGCGGCCGCATCCTTGGAGGCGTCCACGGCGGAAGCCATGGACGCCTGCGCCAGCACGACCACATCGGACACAGGCGCCCACCGGGATACGGCTTCCCGGATTTTGCCGTCATGCACATCCTTTTGGCCCTTCATCAACGCCTCGTAAGCGCCCTCCACCAAAACCGTGTGAACCTGTATTTCTTTATCCGAACTCCTGGCCAGACGCCGTATCAAATCCACGGTAGGTTCCAGCGTGGAAGCCAGTGTGGCAAAGACACTGACCGTCCCCGCCCGTTCCACCGCCTGCCGGCACATGGCCTCGTCGATCCGGTAAACCGGGACATCCAGCATCCGGTCCGCTTCTTCCGCAAAGGCCCCTACCGTAGAGCAGGCGGACAGCACCGCATCCACCCCCATATGTTCCAGCGTGCGCGCATAAGAAATCCACCGTTTTCGCACAAAGTCCACTTCATGTCCGGTGCGCATGTCGCCCAAAATAGAATCGTCCAGAAAATTTACTGTTTCCACATCCCCGATAATCTCCCTGACCAGCGCGTTTAAGCTGGCAATCGTAGCGGGCGTGGTGTGAATGATACCGATTTTTTTCATCACCAGTCCCCCTTATTTTACCGCACCGCCCACGTTCATGCCTTCAATAAAGTAGTTCTGGAAGCAGAAGAACAGTACCAGAATCGGGATCATGGACAAAAAGGATACCGCCATCAGGTAGTTCCAGTCCGTTGTAGCCTGTCCTTTGAAAACCTGCAGACCCAGCTGCAACGTATATTTCGTTCTGTCGCTCAAATAGAGCAACGGCCCCTGAAAATCGCCCCAGGAGCCCTTGAAATTAATCAGGGCCACCGTCGCCATGACCGGCTTAACCAAGGGCATCATCAGTTTGCCCCAAATGTAGAAATGACCGGCGCCGTCCACCCGGGCTGCCTCTGACAACTCATTGGGAATGGTGCGGTAAAACTGCCGCATCATAAAAATATGGAAAGCGTTACCGAAGAAGGAGGGCACGATCAGCGGCAGATAGGTATCTACCCAATGCAGTTTGGAAAAAATAACATAGGTAGGCACCAGGGTAACAAAGCCCGGAATCATCATCGTCGCCAATACAATATTAAACAGAAAATCCCTTCCTTTAAAATCAATCTTGGCAAAACCGTACGCGATAAAGGAGTTGGAAAAAACGCCGCCAACAATTGTAAAAAACACAATAATAAGCGTGTTACAGGTATATCTTGTAAAAGGTGCTTTGCTCCAAGCAATCGCAAAATTCTCAAACAACGGTTTCTCCGGTAAAAGCGTCGGCGGATAAGCCGCCACCTCGGGCGCGGATTTCAGTGCCGTGCATATCATCCACGCAATAGGGGCAAGAATAATGGCCGCCCCCAGACAGAGCACGATAAACAGAATGATGTTTCCGATTTTTCTCTTTTTAGTCATTACTGCCATCCTCCTCATATACCCATTTCTTGGACACCTTTTGGTTGATCAGCGTCATAATCATGACCAGCGCGAACAAAAACCAGCACATTGCGTTTGCATAACCGGTCTTAAAGTTCTTAAACGCCTGATTCCACAAATGCAGATTGTAAAACAACAAAGAACCCGCAGGCTTTCCGTCTCCGCCGGAGAAAATATATCCCTCCTGGAACACCTGGAACGCACCGATGATGCCGATGGTCAAATTGTAGAATATAATCGGGGAAAGCAGGGGAACCGTTATCTTCGTGAATTTTTTCAGGCCGCTTGCGCCGTCCAGGGAAGCCGCCTCATAGTAATCCTGCGGAATGCTCTGTAGTCTTGCCAGATACAAAAGCATCTGACCGCCAAGCCCCCACACATGCATGAGAACGATGGCCGGTTTCGTCCACGCCGGATCCGTCAGCCATGCGGGGCCTTTGATTCCGATCAATGCCAAAGCGCTGTTTACAATTCCGTTGGCCGGGTTTAGCAACAGCATCCAGAGGAAATAGGTTCCCACGCCAACCATGATGGACGGCAGATAATATATCGTCCGGAACGTCCGCAGTCCAAAAACAGACTTATTCAATATAACCGCCACGATAACACCTCCCGCCGTGATAAGGGGAATATTCATCACCGCATAGACGGCCGTGTTCTTTAACGCTTTCCAGAACAATTGATCCCTTGTAAACATGTGGGTATAGTTTTTCAAACCTACAAAATTAATCTTGAGCATATTGTAGTCAGCAAAACTTGTAATAAAGGAAAAAATCATGGGGCCTAACGTGAATGCCAACAGACCGATCAGCCAAGGCAGTATGAAAATATAACCGTAAACATTTTCCCTTCCCTGCCGTTTTTTGATACCGAGTTTTGTTAATATCGCACCGAACATAACACCCTTCCTTCCGTTTTCTTAAAAAAGTGTGTGCTTTGCACACACTCCACGTCAAGCGCGGTTGTCAACAAACAACTTTTCCACGCGCACGAGTACGCATTAACATCTTTTTTATACGGCAGGAAATATATCTTCCTGTCGTATAAAAAGGGACTCCTATACATCTCTATATAAGAGTCCCTTCCAGTCAGGTACTGCCTAAAATTTACTGGTTATTGGCAATGAAATCTTCTAACGCTTTCTGCGCATTGTCAAGAGCCTCATCCGTGCTCTTCAAGCCCAGCGTGCCTTCCTCTACCAGGGGATTGATAATATCCTGATATCCTTTGAGAGCATTGGGCACCACAAGGGTATTGGTCTCTTCCAGGCACTTCGCAATTTCTTTGGTGATAGGATTCTTAAAGAACTCTGTGGAATCATCAAAGTCGTTTCTCGCGGAGAAATCGCCAAGGCTGGTGGACAGGAAATCCTGTGTTTCTTTGCTGGTTACATATTTGATAAATTCATAAGATCCTTCCGGGCATTTTGCTCCTTTGGGAATCTCCAGTACAAAGCCGCCGCCGTTTGCCAGATGGCCGTTACCTTCCTTAAATTCCGGAAGCGGAATCACACCATATTCCAGATCAGGCGCATTCTGTTTCAAACTGGAAACATATGCGGAAGTATGCACCAGCATAGAGATCACACCGGAAGCGAAAGGATCCTGCATACCGCTGGAGAACGCTGCGCTAAGTTCATTAAACTCATCCATTCCATACACTTCAATCTGTTCCCGAACCCACTTAAACGCTTCCTTATTGGTATCCGTATTCACTTTTGCTTCACAGGTTTCCGGATCAAACCAAGCCGGTCCGTTATTGGCGTTGAGCATCCAAGTGTCCACACCGCCGTTTCCAAGGGTAGGGATAAATCCAACTCTCTCCCAAGTATCGCCGTTCTTCTTGTCCAGCTTGCGGGCCGCTTCGGTCAGGTCATCCCATGTCTGAATATCTTCCGGATTGATACCTGCTTCTTCAAAGTGCGCTTTGTTGTAATAAATACCCCTGGTATCCACAGAGAGCGGAAGCGCATAAATGCTGCCATCATCCCCTGTACAGACATCAAGGTACTGTTCATAGAATGCACCCTTTACATCATCTGTCAGATAGGCGTCTAACGGCTCCACCTGTCCCTGTTCCGCACGGAACGCCACTTCCTCCAAGTTGTTCGCCATAATATCACAGGGGTTGCCCGCCGCGATCTGCGCGATATTCTTGGTAAAGATATCGCCCCACGGAATATCCACGTAGGTAACATGGTATTTGCTCTGAGACGCATTGAAACCATCTACCATCTCCAAGACATAAGGTTTTCTCGCTTCACTGCTCCACCAACTCCAGAACTCCAGTTCCACAACCTCACCGTCGTCCTCTGCTGCTGCCGGAGTTTCTGCCGGTGTGGATTCCGCCACTTCCTTGGACTCTTCCGGAGCCGCCTCGGAACTTGCCGCAGGCGCAGGGGTTGTCTCCGCAGGCGCCGGGCTGCTGCCGCAGCCAGCCAGCATGGACGCTGTCATCGCCGCCGTCAGCAATGTAACCAATACTTTTTTCTTCATGTTGCTTCCTCCTTGCATTTTTGAAACTCTATTTCGTTCCTGTGCCATTATAGTATCATCAATATTCACATTTTGCAAGACTATTTTTGGACTTTTTTGAATATATTTGGTTTTTTGTGAATAGTGTTGGATTCAATGGGCAAACTATCTTTATTTTCTCCTCTTTTTTGGTTATAATGTATAGTGTCTATTCCATTTTTTTCCGTTTTCACTCATTTTGCCGCTTTTTCTATCTTCAAACTTCTTCATTAAAATCCATTAAATTCCAATTTTGCCGCATTTACTCCCGTATTCGGAACCATCGTTTTTCCATATTGTACGATTTTTCTTCCGATTTTTCAATACTTTTTACAAATATTCATATTTTTATGGAAAAAGCTTCAAATTCTATTCAAAACGTGTTATGATAGGTATGAGAAAAAGAAAAGCGAGGTATTCCATATGATTCCCGCAGTTAGACAGGAAAAAATTCTTGACATGCTCTCTTCCAATGAAATCGTATCCACCGACGCAATCATGAAGGGGCTGTCCATCTCCGTCTCCACGCTGCGCAGAGATCTGATGAAGCTGGAGGGGGAAAAGAAAATCACGCTGCTGCACGGCGGAGGCGTGCGGCTTGCCCCAAAATCCGTGGAATTAAACATTTCCACCAAACTGGAACTCAACAAAGACGCGAAGGAAAAGATCGCGCGCAAAGCGGCTTCCCTGGTAAACGATGGAGACGTCATTTTTCTGGATCCTTCCAGCACCACGTATCCCATGATCCCCTATCTTGCCAACCGGAATGTCACCGTTGTCACCAACGGTATTTCCCATGTCAACAGGCTGGTGGCATTGGATATTCCCTGCATCATGCTGGGCGGCTCCCTAAAAAAAACCACGAACTCCTGTATTGGGCCCATGGCGGAAAACGCGCTCAAAAACCTCTATTTTAATAAGTGCTTTCTGGGCGCAAGCGGTTTCTCCATCCCCTCCGGCATTACCAACCACGATATCAGCGAACGCGCCATCAAGCTTTTGGCCCTCCAAAACGCCAGCCAGCCTTATTTTTTGCTGGATTATTCCAAATACGGTATCGTGACCATGGTACAGGTGGCAGACTTGGACCGGTATCCGGTACTGATCGACTACATCCCTAAAGAACTGGAAAACTACGGCAACTTCATTCTCTGCGAATGAGCCTGCGGTTGGGGCCAATGCCCACTATGCGGACAGAACATTTTGGGCCGGCGGCGGACTTGCGGCATATGGAGACAGGCACATGTGAACATGCAAACCGCGAAATTTCACCAAAATACCGTTCCATTCCAAACTGCAAAAAAACGCGGAAACTCGCTGCGCTCAAACAGTCCGCGTTTTTTTGCAGGAATGGCCCGGTCTTTTGGGAAATATCTCGGTTCGCATGCAAGCATGTGCCTGTCTCCATATGCCGCAAGTCCGCCGCCGGCCCAAAACGCCCTGTCCGCCAAAACACCCAAAAGCCATGCCTTATCAGAGGCATTCACTTTCTGGCTCTTACCGGCTGTAACCTGAATTTAGCGCAAAGATCGCACAAAATGGGACGTATAGCCGACGGGAATGATTTTTCAAACGCGCTCCGGGATGGGATCAAAGGATAAAGTTCGCAGCTCCATGCAAAATATGACAAATTGTGAACACCAAAACCGGGAATATCGCAATTTCGTTCCTTTTGCAGATGGCATAAAGCAGAAACGCCAAACACGGCAAAACGCGACGCTCCGGCGCAAACAGCCGTGTGAAAAATAAGCCATCAGGCTTATTTTTCAATCTATGACCTCCTTTATTCCCCACTGCCTGTCCTGCCCGCCTGCGCTCCCCCGGCTTGCCTGCAAAATGAATTTCCATACCCCTTTCCTTCCTTTGACAGAACAGAAAAGACATTGTATAATGACAAAGCCCACCGGCCGTTCGCCATAAAAATAAGAAAAACCGGGAGCGGCTGGGATGCGGAAATATACAGACAACATGGAGAAACCCACCGAAATGAAAAAGCAATTTTTTTTGGCAGTCCTGTGCACGCTGATTTTGACAGGCTGTTCCCACACCGGCAGCCTTCCGGAAGAACCGACCTCACCGGAAAGCGAACCGGAAACCATTTACCAAACCGAAACCGCAAGGCCGGAGCCGGAAACATCTGCAGATGCTTCGGACGAAAGCACACCGCCCAATCCGGAACAGGCGGAAATGGACTGGGCGGATTACTTTGACGGTTTTAACGGCGCCGCCGTTTTTTACGATGCCACGAACAATCGGTATATGATTTATAATGAAGAACTGGCCGCAACCCGGACTTCACCGTGTTCCACCTTCAAAATCATTTCCTCCCTGATTGCCTTGGAACATAAAATTCTCTCCCCACAGGATTCCACACGTACCTGGAGCGGGGAATCCTTCTGGAACGAAAATTGGAACCGGGACACCGATTTTGAACAGGCATTCCGCGATTCCTGCGTCTGGTATTTCCGGGAAGTCATTGACGAGATCGGGCCTGACCTGCTGCAGGAAGAATTGAACCGGCTCCAATACGGCAACTGCGACATCTCCGACTGGGAAGGACGGCAAAATACCAACAATCAAAACCGTGCCCTGACCGGTTTTTGGATCGAATCGTCACTGGCCATCTCCCCAAAAGAACAGACACAAGTGATGGAGCGCATCTTCGGAAATAATTCTTCCTATTCCGCAGAAACACTGCAGGAATTGAAGCGGGTAATGGCCGCTGCCGACCAGGAACAAACCGCTTTTTCCCTATATGGAAAAACAGGAATGGGCAAGGCGCAAGGCGTAACAGTCGATGCGTGGTATACCGGATTTTCCGAGAACGCGGGGGAAACTCTTTATTTTTGTGTTTATCTCGGCAAAACGGACGGCAAAAATGCATCCAGCGCCATTGCCAAACAAATTGCCGTTGCGCTGTTAACGGACTATTACGCCCAAAATTCGTAACTTACCGGACAGGACTGCCTGACAGTCTCAACAGTCCCATCTGCATTTTTTCATGTCCACATGCGTGTCATCCAGGAATTCGACTTTTTCCCCCAGCAGAAGTTCCCGCTGGTCATGGAAGCAGGGGGCCAGCCTCCCTGCCTGGTTTACCACGCGGTGGCACGGATAGGTACCATAGTATTCCGACATTCCCAGGACTTTTCCCACCAGCCTTGCGTTTTTATCCCTTCCGATCAGTTTCGCAATCTGTCCGTAGGAAGCAACCTTCCCTTCCGGAATCTCCTCCACCACGGAAAGGATTTCATAAATTAAACTTTCTGTCAGCACCGCACACATATGTCCTCCTAAATCCCGGCCGTTTCCGCCGCCACCCGCAGGCAGCAGCCCCAAATTTCCTGCCCGGCATACGCCTCCGGCAGAATACAGCCGCATCTGCACTGCCGTTCTCACTTGTCCACACTTTCTGTTCCATCATAATTGTTTATTCACATCCTGGCAAGTATGGATTACTCCTAAGCACGGAAATCAATTTTGCGGCCGGTACAGAAGGGCACGGGCGGCGGAAGGGACAATGGCCCTCCCGATACCCGCGCCCTCCTTCCCTGCCTGTAAATCGGACTTCCATCCGTATCGGTTTTATGAATTTTTTACAAATTTCAAAAAACAGATTGAGATATATCCGGAAAATGTTATAATAAGAGAAAGGAAAATTCATCGAAAGGGGGCGTACTTATGTACAATATTGTAACCATTGAACGGCGTTATGCCAGCGGGGGGAACGAAATCGGCAAAAAGCTGGCCAAAGCGCTGGGATACAAATTTTATGACAGAAACATCCTCTTGGAAGCGGCAAAAAATCTCGATATTCCCTATACGCAGATAGAGGGCCTCGAAGAAAGCAGTTCGGGCGGCATTTTGTTTAATCTGTCCCGAACCCCTTTTGGAGGCTCTGCCCACAGCAAAGAACTGCCTTTGGCGGATAAGCTTTTCCTTGAAGAAAAACGCATTATCGAAGAAGTCGCCAAAGAAGGTCATTGCGTCATTGTAGGGCGGGCGTCCGGCTACATTCTCCGGGAAAAAGAAACCAATCTGAAGGTATTTATCCATGCGGAAAAAGAGAAACGGATCCAAAGGGCCATAGAAAAGGAAGGCATCCTGCAGCCGGAAGCCGAAAATGCGCTGAAAAAGAACGATAAGAGACGGAGCGGATTTTATAACTCCGTGACCAATTGGGTATGGAGCGATCCGCAGTATTATGAAGTGTATCTCGATGCCGGAAAGCTTGGCATTGATCTGTGCGTCCGGTTACTGACAGAAGCCGTGAAAGGCTAAACGGACAATTCCTTTCCGGCTTGCACCGAAGCCGGAAAAGGGATCCCCTGCCGGAACGCGCTCCATACCGCTAAGGCCGCGTTCTTAAGTCAATTGTCCGGTGTACCAGGCGGGGCGCTGCGCCAACTCTTCCGGGGACTTTTCTTTTCCCGAAACGGCCAGATAATCCGCCGCGCTATACACGCGCCCGTCCTCATGAAACAGGCCGTTGAACGTTCCGTTGATCCGCTGGTCCGGCAAATAGGCCGGTTTTACCATAAGCGACCAGAAAAAGCTGCCGAGTCCGCTTTCATATACTGTCTCCGCCAGGGAGGCAAGATCCGGCATTTTGTCCGTTTCGGGAATCACGGCCTGCTTCCATCCGGGTCCGCCCAGCCGCAGTCGCTGCCATTCCGAAAGCCACACCGGCTTACCTGTCCTTTCCTGCAGGCTGACCGCTTCCTGCAGTTCCTTCCGAAACGCTTCCAAATCGGAAGGAAAATTATCGTGAAACTGATAGACACCCAGCCACTGTGCAAAATACAGATTGTGGTGCAGACGCATACAGCCCACACTCAAAGGCACATTCCCCCTCAAACCGTAAGCGGTCTGCGTCACAAACTGGGCAAAAGGAATATCCCCGGTTTCCTCGTGGGGCTCATTCATCGTTTCAATCGCCGCAAGCCTTGGGTCATCGGCGTAGCGTTCCATAAATTCCCGGACATAAGCGGCAGGCTCCTCCCACAACTCCTTCTTTCCCGTCACCCTGCGTCCCGGCGACTGTATGCAGACGGCAGTGTACGGGTTTTGATCCGACCTATTTTCCTGTGACGGTTCCCGGCCGCAGTTTTCAAACAGGATGGGCATCACCAAAATGTCCCGCTGTGCCGCCAGCACTAACAAAGTCTCCCACTTCTGCCAAAACGCTTCCGGCTCCTCCTGCCAATATTCGTAGCTGGTAAAAATACGCAGGGCGTTTATACCGGCATCCTTTGCATAACCGAAATCCCGCGCGATTTCCTTTTCCTCAAAATACAGCCATGTCTGATAAGCGTTATAGGCGCGGGACGGAAAATACACCGTCCCCCTGATCTGTTGTTTTTTGTCCATCAAAATCCTCCGTTCCCGCCTGCGCCCGCGCAGCAGCCGCAAACGTAAAGTTGTCATACCATATATCCCAGAGTGTGTTTGAGAAATGCCCCGGTTTTTCCTTTCAAAAACAATCCCGGTAATTCCCCCTCTTATACAGGCAGGGTCTTTCGCAGGGCGGCGTCGTGACTGTGCTGCCGTCCGGCGCGCTTTCCGTCAGCATGTGCCAGCTATCGGGATCAAACCATGTGCCGCTGAAATACTCCGGCCCGTGCCCGCTGCAGTTGATCCGGTAATCATAGAGCAGGGTACAGGTAAAATTCGTACAATTTTCGATATGATACAGCGCGCCGCCGGGATAGGTGGTGGCATCGCCCCCCTGGGAAAAGAGCGCGATATTGTCGGAATCTTTGATGAGCAGATCCGGCGTGTTACACTCGCTTTTCAGGTTATAAATCACAATATTTTTACAGTCCAGAATATCCATCTCATAATCGGCTCGGGAATGCTCCACATTGCAGGCGTAGATCGCAAAGGGCTGCCGTGTCCCCTGCACGCGCAAAATGCGGTAATCCTTTCCTCCCTGCGTGATATCGCACCAGAAATTATACCATCTGCCGCCCCCGTTTCCCGTGACCAAAATCCACGGGTGGCAGCGTTCCTTTGTGATCCAGGTAATGCGGTATCCCACATCCGCGTAAAAAGCAAAATTGCGCAAGACCGATTTCCCCGCCACACGCCAATGCAGCGCATAAATATCGGGCTGCGTCCTGGAAGTGACCAGTCCGCAGTATGCCAAAACCACCGACGCGTCCTTTGTATCCGGCGTATCGATTGCCGGCACCGGTTCCTTTATTCCGGCAAACGCCCCGTCCGCCGACTGTGTGACCAATATCTGCGAAAGCCCCTGCGCCACCCCTACCAGCTTCGTATCCGCCCGCAAATGCAGCGTGTCCGTAATCCGGTAATAGCCTTTGGGAAGAAATACATACTCATTTTGGTCTATGGCTTTCTGGAGGGCCGCCGTATCGTCCGCAACGCCGTCCCCCGCCGCCCCGAAACTTTTCACGTTGTACGGCAGGACATCCTGCCATAAGGGCAGTTCATACCGGTGTTTTTCCAACAGGTCAGAAGGCGGCACGGCGCACTCCACCTTTTTGTACCAAATGTTCTCCCGCAGCTTTTTCCCTTCCAAATAAATGGGGGATGGATAGACCCTGCCCTCGTGGGGCATGGAACTGATCCCGTGGACAAACTCTTCCACCCGGCTCCATTCTTTTGACGGTGTGGCAAGGCGGGAGCCGTCCGGATTCCATACAAAATGGGTGGCATTGCGCACATACACATTCCGCAGATACATGCTCTCCCGTCCGCTGACCGCCGCCTGTATCTTCCCCTGTCCCATGGGCGTATCAAACGCCACGATGCAGTCGATCAGGGAAAGCTGTCCCTGATGAAACAGTTCATAGGTTCCCCCGAAGGATACCACCGGCGGAAGCGGGGAAGCCGTATAAATGGCGCATCCCACAAAATCCACCGCCTGCTTGGCTCCCGCAATAATCGCATGTTCCCTTTGGTGGTCAAAAACAAAACCGCTCATGGCCGCGCCCGGCGTACCTTTGGATAAATCCGCCCCTACGCGTCCTCCCCGGATGAGATTCTGCGCATGGCTGCCCCCGTTTCCGGCCGCTCCCCACAAGCCGCAGTACCCGTCCCCTACGTCGATCACGCAATCTTCCAGGGAACAGCCCTGCGCGGCATAAAACGACACGCCCACAGCCCCCACGTTTCCCTCCCCGATTGCGATGTGCAGACCGGTAATCATATTCTCGATACTGGCGGGCGCCGCGTTTGCTTCCGGGGCTTCCCCGTTGTATACATGAATCACTTCCTTATGGCAGTCCCGGAATGTAAAGCCTTCCGAATAGGGGGCCAGATAAATTGTCGGCCGCTGTACGTTTCCGTTTTCGTCCTTTGCGCGTTCCCCCATCAGCACCACCGGATAGGTTCTCTGTACAATCCGGTATTCGTCATAGGGATAGCCGTCCCACCAAATATACTGCCCGGCCTGCAGGGTATCCGAAATCCGGTATGTACCCAACGGGAAATAACACACATAATGGTACCGCTGCGCAGTTTGAATCGCTTCGTTCAAAGCATCCGTACAATCCTTCCGCCCGTCCGGATCCGCCAAAAACGGCGGTTTTGTCACGTCCAGAAGTCCCAGCTTCTGCAAAGGCTGCCATTCCGCCAAAAACGGATACGCAAACCTTGTTCCCCCTGCATAAGGCTCTGTCTCCGGTTCCCGGCTGTCCGGAATCGGATTTTCATACAAATGGTCTCCATACGGAAAACTGAATGTCATTTTTTTCGCCAAAATATACCTCCATGCCGCGCCCTGCGCGGCTGTACGATGGGAAATCCGGCCAGGCGGGTTCCCACATCCGCAGTTTTCTTGTCCGTTTCTGCGGGGTTAAATCATGCGTTTACGTCATTTCCACCTCTACCCCATCCGGCGCGGCATACGTCACTTTTTTGCCCCTGCTTTCCACCGTCAAATCTCCCTGCGGCAGCGGACACACAATATGATAGTCCGTACCGATATCCGCAGGATGCAGACGGATTCTGCCGCAGCCCGGTGTGACGATCTGCAGGCCTATGGTATGGTGTATCATAAACTGGGCCGGGCCCGCCGACCAGGCATGGGACAGGCTCCGCATGATCCCCTGATAGGAGCCGCTGCGAAAGCTTCCGTTTGCGCCCCATTCTTCCGTTGTGGAAGTAAAACCTTTATCCACCATCCATGCGCCCCACCGTTCCTTCAAAATCCGGTACGCCAAATCCATGGAACCGATTTTATCCAAAGCGCGCAGCGTAACCATGGTTCCGAAGGGTTCCGCCACCGTAAACGGCCAGGTTTTTGTCACCAGCACCGCTTCCGCAATTTCCCGCGCCTGCCTTTTCCCGCACAAGCCCCAGTATATGGCGGCCATATTGGCATGCTCCCCGACGTGTTCCGATAATCTGCCGTCAAAATTAGCGTCCGCATAACAGCCCTTTCGGGCATCGAACAATCTCTCCCGGAAAGCGCGCCGGATACCGGCACGAACCTGTTCCAGCAGCCCTTCCATATGACTGTCCCC
>DERU01000036.1:0-8173 GCA_002361095.1 Lachnospiraceae bacterium UBA3332 | reverse complement strand
CCTTCCATATGACTGTCCCCCATCAGCCGGGCCATTTCCGCCATTTTTTCTGCCACCCCGAAAAACTGGGCATTCAAAAACGTGTTCTCCCCGGAAACAAAATCTTTCTTCCAATCCACGCCGTCCACAAAAGCCCAATCGATAAACGCCCGGTAAGGCATGTCCCCCAAAAGTCCGTTTTCGTCGATCTGCTCTGTCAGCGCATAAGCCAATTTGCATACATGGGGCCAATAACGCCGTATCCATCCGATCTCCCCCGTATAGACATAATGGTTCCACAAAGCATCCGCCCACCAGAGGGAATAATCCACCGTCGCCTCCCGCCAGTTTCCAAAACCCCAGTTTTGTGTGGTAAACTTTATCAGTCCATGGGGCAGCTGTACCATCCCCGCCTGCTGCAAAAACTTTCCCGGCAGCCTGGTATCCCCGAAGCAGGCATAGATCCCTCCCAAGGTGACTGCGCTGGCATCCCCGCACCACTGGTTTTGCTCCCGCCACGGCGTATCCATGATAAAATCATGACTGCACAGCCGAAGCGTATAACGGCAAATGGCAAACAACCGGTTCAACTGCCGGATCCCGCACCGGAAGCTTCCCCTTTCTTCGTACGGATATGTGCTGCTTTGGACATGCACCGAATGTACGGTGACAGGCGTAAAGCAATCGCGGAAACGCAGTTTAAGAAACCGGAAACTTTCCCAGGCAAAGAAGCGAAACTGCTGACGGCCCTCCCGCAAAAGATAACGGCCGGAAGCATGCAGGGTTTCCAGACTGTTGACAAAATGTCCATCCACCAGCCGTTCGGCATACCCTGCGTCAACCATCGCCCCGCTTGGGCCTTCCACATCGAGTACCAGATATCCGGTCACCACCCTTCCGAAATCCAGTACCACACAGGGGTCATAATAACCGTCCACCAAAAAGCTGTGATCCTGGTGGGCGTTGCTGCTTCCAAAGCAGGAAATTCCTTCCGCCCGCAGCAAATTTTCTTCCTGCCGCACCAGACTCTGCTCCACCGGTCTGCCTGCCAGGGAAAGCGCGATACTCAAATCCTGTTTCCGTACCCGGTTTACAATGGCCAGGCTCTCCTCCACACAGGTGACCGTCTGTGCGTATACCGTCTTTTCTTCCGGAAAGGGAATTTCACGCCGCAGCAGGGGAAGGGGATCCCGCACGACAGGATGTTCCCAGCCGCTGTCGTCAAATCCCGATTCCTTCCACCCTGCAGGCTCCCTGCGCGCATCATAGTGCTCCTGGTAACGTACATTGCTGTTTTGCGTATCCATCTGTGTGTCAGGCTCCCACATCGGAGCCTGGCACACCCGGAACGATTCCCCGGTAAATTTTGTACACAGCGCGCCGTCTTCATCCTGTATCCACGCGATCAAATACGCATCCCTGCTGCCTTCCATATCCTGCACTTCCACCGCAAGACAATTACTGCCCCCGGGTAAAATATGTGCCGCAATGTCATAGCAGTCGATCGTATTTCCGTATTCCACCGCCGGAGGCGGCCCCTGTCCGATCCTGTGCCCGTTTAAGTAAAACCGGTACTTTTTGCACGCGGAAATCCACAACCGCACCGGCGGCTTTTTGCTGTCCGCCGCAAACTCCGCCCGAAACAAATAATAGCGGTTCGGCTGCAGGTTTTCCCGGCTTATCCATAAAAAAGGGGATCGGGGGCGTATGTACGGCATAAGGTAGTCCTGTTTCATATTCTGCTCCCGTCCGCCCGCCCTGGCGGGCTTTCTCTTCCTCTATTCTTTCACCGAGCCGATCATCACCCCTTTGGCAAAATATTTCTGCAAAAAAGGATAAATGCACAGAATCGGCAGGGTAGAAACCACAATCGTACAATATTTGAGCATATTCATCGTCAGGACATTGTTCACGTCTTCCCCGGTGGAACCCGCCGCAATGTCCGTCATGCTCCCGCTCAGCAAAATTTCCCGCAAAAACAGCTGCAGCGGATATTTGGAACGGTCCTGCAAAAAAATCATCGCATGAAACCATGCGTTCCAATGCTGCACCGCGTAAAACAAAACCATCACTGCCACCGTACTTTTGATCACAGGCATAATGACGCGGAACAAAATCACAAAATCATTTGCTCCGTCCATCTTTGCCGCCTCCTCCAGGCTTTCCGGAACCTGCGCCATGGAGGTCCGCATCACAATCAGGTTCCAGGTATTGATGGCCGTGGGCAGAAGCAGCGCCCACCGCGTATTGTAAAGGCCCAGGCTACGCACCGTGAGGTAAAACGGAATCAGCCCCCCGGACAGATACATGTTAAAAACAATGGCCAGCGACAGGAAACGGCGGATATATAATTTCCTGCGGCTGAGTACATAAGCCCCCATGCTGGTCAGCAAAATATTCAGCGCCGTACCGGCAGCCACATATAAAATCGTATTGAGATAGCCGGTGGTAATACTGGCGGTGCGAAGCACCATCTGAAAACCGGACAGGGAAAATCCCTCCGGAATCCACAAAAGGCCCGTATGGCTGACAAACCTGGAAGGATCACTGAACGCGGCCATGATCACATACCACATCGGATACAAAAATACCAGGGACAACACTCCCAGAAAGACCGCGTTAAAGACGTCAAAAACCACTTCCCCACACGAACGTTTCGTAATCATAGCCACACCCCCTGCCCGTTTTTACGGGCATCCCATCCGTCTTCCGGATGTTTTTTGCAAACATTTCCTTTTACCATAAACTCTCCCCTGTGGTTTTCCGGCTCAGCTTATTTGCCAAAAGTAAAATTGCAAAATTCACAACGGAATTAAACATACCCACCGCCGTACTGAACCCGTAATCCGCGTCCAACAGCCCCCTCCGATAGGTAAAGGTGGAGATAATGTCGGCCGTTTCCATGATGGTGGGGTTATACAGCAAAATAATTTTTTCGTAACCCAAATTCATAATGTTGCCGATCCGCATAATCAGCAGAATGGTAATGGTAGGCACAAGCGCCGGTAAGGTGATATGGAAAATCCTCCTGAAACGCCCTGCGCCGTCGATGGCCGCCGCCTCATAAAGTCCGGGATCAATCCCGGAAATGGCCGCTAGGTATACGATGCTGCTCCAGCCTGCCGTCTGCCAGATGTCCGATAAAATAAACAGCGGATGAAACAGCTTGGGATCCATCAGCATGGTTTTGGGCTCCAGTCCAAAAAGAGATAACACCTGATTCACAACACCGGTGGAAGCCGTAAAATTGCTGATCAGGCCGCAGACCACCACCAGGGAAATGAAATGGGGCAGATAGCTGACCGTCTGCACAAACTTCCGGTAATGCTTCCCCCGAAGTTCGTTGATGAAAAGCGCCAGAAGGATCGGCGCAGGAAACCCAAATATGATCAGTTCAAAACTCAGGGCCAACGTGTTGCGCAAAAGCCTCGGAAACTGGTAATCCCGGAAAAAATCCATAAAATTGCCAAATCCCACCCATTTGCTGCCCCAGATTCCTTTGGCCGGGGAATAATCCTGAAACGCGATCAGCAATCCGCTCATGGGAAGGTAGCAAAAGCAAATGTAAAACACAACCACGGGAATTGCCATGAAATAGACATATTTGTTCCGCGCCACATCGCGTTTCAAATTCCGTCCAACCCTGCCCATGGCATCTTTTGTTTTTTTCATTATTTTCATGTCGGCATCCTTTTTCTGACAGGAATCCGAAAAAGGCGACGGCGAAAAAGCCTCAAAATGCGCCTTTTCGCCGAAAGCATCCTCTTACGGAATCCGTTAACGGGACAAATAGCGGTCCAGGGCGCCCTGATAAATTGCTACCGCATCCTCAATATGCATTTTTTTCATCTGCTCCACATATTCGTCAAATTTATCCAACGGCTCTACACCCATAATGAATTTTGTCACCATCTCGTTTTGGTACACATCCGTGGTATTTAAGATTTTGGCAAGCTCATCTCCTTCTTCCGCAGTCAGGGAAATCGGGGGCATGGTCAGTTCGGCCTTTCCCTGATTGGTCCAAGCGGTCTTTTCCTCCAAAACCTTGGGATTTTTCACCGTGCTGGGATTGGCCAGCGCACCCCAGCGAAGCTGCGGGAACACCTGCATTTTGTACAGATACAGTGCCGTCTCCCCCGGAATCTCCGGATCGTTTAACACCTTATCCGTAAAAGTCGGCATCCCGTCCACCATGGTGTAGGTATCACCCTCCATCCCGAAATTATAAAGCAGGGATCCCTCCTCGGAAAACGCATAATCCAGCCAAGCCACGGCAATTTCCGGGCTCTTGCACTGCGTGGTAACGGAAACGGAGTTGCCCAGCGGGGAAGCCACCGCATCATAAGCCCGCAGGCGCACGGCGTCCCCTTTTTCCAATACGGGATAAGGCGCCGTCACATATTCCACGTTCTGGCTGTCAAACAGATTGGATGCGATATCCACCGAACCCACCATGGCCCCCGCCATACCGGAGGTAATCAGGGCGTTGATGCCGTCCATGTCACGCGCCGGATAGTCCGAATCGATCCATCCGTTTTCATACCAACGGTTCATCATCTCCAGATACGACTTAAAGCCGTCCTCAACCGGCGCGTACTTTGCCGTCCCGTTATCGTTATACATCGCCCCAAAGGTTCCCGAACTGGCGCCGATTCCATAAGCGGACATAAAAATCCCCCAGAAATCATAACCCCGGTCCTTAAAGGAATTGCCTGCGGAAGCGCCGGAGGTATGGAATACCAGCGGTGTGGAATCCGGATGGTTTTTCTTGATCTGCTCCAGCAAAGCTTCCCACTCTCCCACTGTCTCCGGAACCTCCAGGCCGGTTTCCTCCAGCCAGTCTTTCCGGATGGAAGGGCCGTACCAGCACAGATTCTCCTGCCGCATCATGGGCAGTATGGCCGACATAATTCCGCTGTCCGACGACGCCTGTCTTTTGGCCTCCGGATTGGATTCCAGAATCGCCTTATAGTTGGGGGCGTATTGATCGATCAAATCGTTTAACTGTAAAAATACCCCTTCCTCAACCGCCAGATCCCCGCCGCCTTTATAATTGGTAATTCCGCCCATGATCATGTCCGGATACTCCTGGGAAGCGATCATTAAGTTAAACTGTTCGCTGTCCTGCCCGATGGCGGGATGGATGAATTCGATATGCACGTTCGTCCGCTTTTCCATCTCCTGAAATACCAGACTGCCGTTATAATCTTCCATAACGGAAGCGGCGTTTACGTTAAACGGCGCCCACATGGTCAGGGTAACCTGCTCTTCCAGCGGGAAAACAATGGCGTTTTCCTCTGCCGCAGCGCTTTCTTCCGGTTCCTGTGCCAAATCCTGCCCGGAAGCGGTCTCCGGTTCCGCCTTGGTCTCCTGCTTTGTCTCTGCAGGATTGGGCGAACCGCTGTCCTGCTTTCCGCACCCGGCAAGGGCCGAAACCGTCATACACGCGCACATCGCCAGTGCCGCCGCTTTTTGGATGTTTCTCATAAAAATATTCCTCCTTTTCCTTTTGTCTTTTTGACACTTTCTTTGGGAACCGCCGCTCCTCCTTCCCCCGAAATTACCTGATACGGTTATACCCCATGTAGATCTTTGCGGCAAATGGTTCCTGCATCTGCGCGGAATATACTTTCGAGTGTATTATGCATTCCCTATAAATGATTTCCATAATTTGGGTGCATATTGACTATTTCCGACAAATGCTTTATGCTTATTGTACGCGACGAAATACAATTTTTCAATTTTCAGCTTTTAACCCGTTTCATCACGGAAATGAGTTATATTGCACAATTTTTGTATTTTTAATTTGTCTATTTTCTCCATAAATATACAATTTTTACCCTACTTTCATTTTTTGCCCGCGCAAGAAAGGAGCCATATGAGAACCTTTTTCCAGAAACTGAGAACCGCCGTATTTTTCCGTAAACTCCTCGTTTCCTATTTACTGTTCCTGGTTCTTCTGACAGGCATACTGCTTTTTTTGTCCTCCAACCTGATTGGAACGATTTCCAACTATTCCAGCCAGATCGCCCATAATGAAGCGGTCTCCTATCAGTCTGCCCTCGAAGGGAACCTTGACGCCCTCGACAGTCTCGCCAAGGAATTAAGCGGCGACCAGGCCATTCATACCTTTCTGGCCTGTCACGGCGATATCCCGCCCCAGCTGCACTACGATCTGCCGTCTCTGATCGAAAAACTAAACAGCTACAAATTTCTAAACAGCTATATCGACACGATCTTCATCTATCTGCCCCAACAGGAAATGCTGATCACCGACTCGTCCGTCTATTCCCTGCAGGTATGGAACCAATACCACTTAAATGACGGCGCTTTTCTTTCCAGGCTGGACGCTTTCCATGGGGGAAGCCGGATTCCTTTGGGGGGCACGGGGCGCTATTCCTCCGATATCGCCATTTTGTATACGCTTCCTTACGGCTCCTCCAAAAATATGCTGGGCACGCTGGCTTTCATCGTGGATCCCATGCTTGCGTCCCCTTACCGGGATACCTCCGTCCTTTCCACCGATTCGCATCTTTTCACGGTGGACGGACAGGGCCGCATTCTGTTCTCCTCCGTTTCCGCCCGGACACTGACCGACCAGTACGGACTCGACCCGGCCTCCCTCACCCCGGGGCTCCACACATTGGGGGCGTATACCCTGTACGCCGTCTCTTCCGACAAATACCCGCTGATGCACGTAGCCCTAATGCCCACACTGGAATTCGCGCATACGCTTTCTCACAGCCGTGTGATCGCTTCCGTCTGTTTTCTGGTTCTTGTGGGCGCCGGCATTTTACTCAGCGTCTGTCTGGCAAATTATAACTACCGTCCCATCTCCCACCTTGCCAGCAAAGCTTCCCCCGCCGACACGCCGGAGGAATCCGCCCTTGCGCGCATCGAACGTTCCATCGATGAACTGATGGATATCCGCAGCAGTTCGGCGGAACTGATTTCCCAAAACCAAAACCTTTACCGGGAAGGACTGCTCTCCAAGCTGATCCACGGGGAAATTCTTTCCGATACCCTGGTTGCGGAATATATGCGCAAATTCCACTTAGAGATCTGCGGTCCCTATGTACAGCTGATCCGCTTTTACAGCGAAAGCGACAGCCTGCTCGCCCGTCTTGCCCCTGCCCTTCCCCCCCTGCCGCCGGCAGACGGCGAACAGGAATGGTACCGGCTTTCCGGCCGGCATGATATCAAAATCTTTTATTTCGGCACGACGGCCTATCCCAGGTATGACTGGCTGGATGGGACGCTTGGAACCTGGCAGGAGAAACTCATCATCGCTTTCAGCGATATCCACCGGGGACTGACACAGCTGGCTTTCGCCTACGAGGAAACACAAAAAATTACGGATCATATGCGCTTTCTGGGGGAACAGGGATGCAGCCACTATACGGAAGTCAGCCATGCCGCCGTTTCCTATGACCGCAATTTGATTTTTGAAATGTGGTTCAGAAAATATTCCAATCTCCTTCGGGATCAGGATTTTGACGCCGCCCGCATGATCCAGCGGCAGATTTTTGACGAACTGAAGGCTCCCCACTATTCGCTGCCCTTTATCAAGTGCAAGCTCTTCAGTTTTATCGACCATACGGTATCCGTACTGGCAGAAATGAATGAAATCAACGAAAATAACCTCTGGGAAAAATACTCGCTCATGGACCGCCTCATGGATTGCTCCTCCATCGAACAGCTGGAATCGGAATACTATGCGATCCTACAGCAGCTTTCCGAACACCTTTTGCACGTTTCCCCGCAGGAAAGCATGGTGGACAAAATTCTGGCCATCACGCAGGAGCACTACCTGGATCCCATGTTCAGCGCCTTTTATGTCTCCGACCAGCTCAATGTCAGCAACGCTTATGTCTCAAAAGCCTTTAAAAAGGGAACCGGGCGCAATTTGCTGGATTATGTCCAACGCCTGCGCATCGACCACGCCAAAAGCCTGATGGCGCAGTCCGATTTGACGCTCTCTGCCATCGCCCTGCAAAGCGGATTCTGCAGCGACGTGTCTTTTATCCGTGTCTTTAAAAAACTGGAGGGCATAACACCCGGCAAGTACCGGAGCCACGTTTGATACGGGAAGCGGCGCACAGGGATTTTCGTAATAGAAAAGCGTGCGTTGTGCGCACATACCGCGTCGAGCGCGGTTGCTGTCAGGCAGCTTTTTCCTCACGCGCGAGTACGC
>DERU01000191.1 GCA_002361095.1 Lachnospiraceae bacterium UBA3332 | reverse complement strand
CCTATTTTCTCACCCGCATTTGTGAAGGTGTCATTTTGTAATAATTATGAAAGTGCTGATAAAAATAATTCATATTGGAATATCCCACCTGCACCGCAATCGCCGCTATTTTTTCATCGGTATCCAAAATCCGGTTCCGCGCCACATACATACGGTATGCCATTAAATACTCCGAAAATTTCATGTCGGTTTCCTTGATAAAAATCTGCCCCAGATAGGTCGCATTCATCCGGAAACGGTCCGCAATACTTTTCAGCGAAATGTGCTGCCCGTATTCCATGCCAACCATCATCACAATCTTACGGATCAGCGGGGAAAACTCCTCATAAGAACGTCTCAAAACAGGATCCATGCTCTTTTCCGACTCTTCGGGCATCACCCCGTGCAGCTTTTCCACGATAATCTTTTCCACCCGCTTTTGCAGCTGCTTTTTGTCCACAGGCTTGAGCAGATAATCCAGTGCGCCGCAGCGCATCGCTTCGCAGGCATAGCTAAATTCGTCATAACCGCTCATCATAATGTAGTTGGACACAATCCCCATCTCATTCAGGCGGCTGATCAACTCATACCCGTACTCGCTGCCGATACGCACATCCACCAGGCACACGTCCGGCTGCCAATCCACCACATGTGAGATCACCTCAAAACAACTCTGCGCTTTGCGGATTCGCTCAAACCCCAGCGCTTTCCAATCCAAAAGCCGGCTGATCCCTTCCAAAATTGTAGGTTCATCATCCACAATCATCAAGGTATACATGCTTCCCTCCCCGCATCATTGTCCGTCCGTACCCGGAACTGGCAAAAAGACGCAAATCCGAAATCCCCCTTCTGCATTATTCCCGATATCCATGGAAAACCCGTCCCCATAAAAATAGCAAAGCCGCATATAAACATTGCGCAGACCGATATCCGCCTCCGGGTCGTCGTTTCCCTCGTACATATTCTGCCGGATTGCGGGCAGCTGTTCTTCCCCTGCGCCCAGGCCGTTATCCAAAATCTCAATCCGCGCGCCGCCGTCCACCGCATATCCGTTCACAATCAACAGATTATATTCGCTCTCCCGGTCAAAACCATGGGTAAAAAAATTCTCCGCCAACGGCTGCAGCCAGAACGTAACCGTGCGCATGGATGCAATTTCGGAATCCAATTGGGTTTGATAGACGAACTTGTCCCCATACCTGAGTTCCATGATTTTCAAATACATCTCCAGAAGTTCGAACTCCTCCTGCAAAAGCACCGACTCCTTCTTATGCATCCTCGCCCGATATAAAGAACCAAGCATGGCAATCGCATCCGCTATGTCGCGTTCCCCCTGCTGCAGGGCCCGGGCCCGCAAAGTCTCCAGCGTATTATAAAGGAAATGGGGATTGATCTGATGCTGCAGCGCGCGCATCTGCGTCTCCTGTTCTTTCAGCTTCAGGATATATTCCGTCTCGATATACCCTTTCAGCTTCATGCCCATTTTCTTCATCGCCACCGCAATAATTTCATATTCGTTCTCCCGGCGCCGGGACGGCAGTTCCAAATCCCGCATCCTCTCAAAACTGCCTTCCTCCATATCGGAAAGCATGGACATAATCGTCGCCAGGAAGGCGGCGTCCACGCGTATCCCCACATAGCTGCTCACCAGCACGCCGGTATCCACCAGAACCAGCGCCGCCAGTAAAACCAGAACCACATACAGGTTATTCCGCAAAGCCGAGGACACGGTTTCCGTCATGAAATAGGTATAAAGCCCCTGTCCGGATTCAAATTTTGCATAATAAAACAACTTTCTGTCCGCATCCCGCAGCCAGCCCGCCGGTCCGTCCTCCCGGGCTGCCTGCCGGATCCGATCCGTCTGCCGCTGTGTCAGCCCACTGTCGCATAACATTGTCCCGTCCGCATCCCGCAGGGCCCAACACGCCAAAAAACCGTCTCCCGTTCCATAAAGTTCCTGGATGTTCACCCAAAACTCCATCGTTCCGATCGTCCGGTTTAAATGCTTCGGATCCCGTATGGAATGACGGGAAACCGGAATACTGCCCCAAAAACCCACACCTTCCATCTCTTCCAGACTCCGGAAATCAAAGCTTAAACACACATCCCCGCCGGCCGTGGGCCAGACGGCCTTCATGCCGCTCACGGAGTGCAGAATCACCGCAGATACCCGAAAACGGCTGTCCGTAAACATCTTCTTTAAATCTGCCGGAAAATAACGGATCTGCAGGGCCGATGCAAGGCTGTTGTCCCGTCTGGCCTGCAAATACTGCGCCTCGTCCATGGCGGACAAAAGCGCTTCCACATCGTCCATCAGCCGCTTATTTTCATATAGCCCATCGACATAATCCAGCGTCCAGGCCTGCATATTGCCAAGCCGCCTCTCCCCTTCCAGAAAACGGTTCTGCGCCTCCTTCTGCAAATCCGTCATCCAAATATTCACAAAAAAAACCAGCATGCCAAAAAAGACAATAACACTCAACAGTAACACAACCGCCGCCGTAACCAGAAATTTTTTCCTGTAAATCCGATAACCCAGAAATGTGGTGTGTCCCCTGCCCATGCCACCGTCCTCTCTCATGCCGCATCCTTACCCCTTATTATAACTTTTTCCCCGTCATCCCGCAACAAATACCTTGCAAAATCTGCATAAATTAGTAACAGTTCAGCCCCCAATGGCAGCAGCTTAAGGCGGAAGGCAGGCACGCGGGCCGGGCGGAAGCGGCGGCGGACGCGCAGGGATTTGCTGCGGCAATATCCGAAACGGAAAATTCTAGATCGGAAGAGCACAC
>DERU01000098.1 GCA_002361095.1 Lachnospiraceae bacterium UBA3332 | reverse complement strand
CGGAAGGTGGACTGCCGCCTGGGAACCAACGAGGACTTTGTAAAGGTCTGCAAAGCGCTGCATGCGGAAGGAATCCGGGTGGTACTGGACGGGGTATTCAATCATGTGGGCCGGGGATTTGGCCCTTTTATGGATGTTGTGAAAAACCGGGAGCATTCCCGCTACTTAAATTGGTTTCATATCAATCTGGGAGGCAATTCCAATTATAACGACGGTCTTTGGTATGAAGGATGGGAAGGGAATTATGATCTGGTAAAACTGAATCTGCAGAATCCGGAAGTGGTGGAATATCTGTTGGAGAGTGTGCGTTATTGGGTGGAAGTGTTTGATATTGACGGACTGCGCCTGGACGTGGCCTACTGCCTGGACGAGAATTTTGTGCGCCGCCTGCGCAGCTTTTGCGATGGATTGAAGCCGGAATTTTTCCTGGTAGGAGAGATGCTCCACGGCGATTACAACCGGCTCATGAACGATTCCATGCTGCATTCCGCCACCAATTACGAGTGCTATAAGGGACTATACTCCAGTTTCAACAGCATGAACCTGTTTGAGATTGTACATTCCCTGCTGCGGCAGTTTGGGCCGGAGAATTGGACGCTGTACCGGGGGAAGCATCTGTTGGCCTTTGTGGATAACCACGACGTGACCAGGATTGCCAGTAATCTGACCAATGAAAAGCATTTGCCCCTGATTTATGCGCTGATGTTTGGAATGCCGGGTATTCCTTGTGTGTATTATGGAAGCGAATGGGGGGCCAAGGCACGTAAACAGGAGGGGGATCCGGCGCTTCGGGCCTGCTTTGACGCACCGGTGGAGAATGCGCTGACGGAATGGATTGCCAGGCTTTCTGCGGCAAAAAAGCAGTCGGATGCGTTAAACTACGGCACGTTCCGGAGTGTGGTATTGACCAACAGACAGTGCATTTTTGAGAGGAAAACGGACAAGGAGCGGGTGCTGGTGGCAGTCAATGCGGATGATGTGCCCTATACGGCCCATTTTGACGCAGGCTGCGGACGGGCTGTGGATTTGATCGGCGGCGGCATGCACGATTTTGGCGGCGGGAGCGAACTGCCTCCTTACAGCGCTTTTTTCTGGCAGTGTGAGTAAACATGCTCCAGGGAAGGTCTGTGACAAAAGAGGGGGGATAGATGGAGCGGAAAAAAATGTCTTTGGGAAGAACCGCACAAAACAACCTGTTTATGCTGCGTCTGATTCATCAGGCGGCTCCCGGGCTGGCGGCCGCCGGCATGGCAGAGACGATTACCGCTACGCTGGCGGAATTTATTTCCGGCACGCTTCTGCTTCGGTTTGCCCTAAACGGTATCGGCAGCCATAAATCTTTTGCACAGGTGGCAGGGACGCTGGTTCTGTGGCTGACCGTACGGATTTTTCTGCAGGGATTTTTGTCTTTGTACGGGAAATGGGTGTATCCGGTACGGATGACACGGGTCAGGCGGGATGTCTGCATGCGGGTATACCAAAAGGCGGCCCGGGTGGAACTGGGGTGTTACGAAAGCCCGGATTATTACGATACCTTTGCCAAGGCGATGGCGGAATGCGCAAACCGGGCGGAGCAGCTGATACAGGATTTGAAAGGCCTGGTGTATCTGGCTGTCAGTTTTTCGGCTAATTTTGTGCTGGTGATCTGCGTGGACCCGGTCTTTCTCCTGTTTGCCCTGATTCCGGTTCTTACCGTTTTGCTGCAGGCAAAACGCAACAGGATCGGGTATGAAAAAGAGATGGCGGTGAGGGAGGAAAACCGCCGGAAAGACTATGCCAGACGCACATTTTTTCTGGCGGATTACGCAAAAGAGATGCGCCTGACCAATATGCCCCGGTTGATGGTGCAGCGGTTTGGGGAATCGGGGGAGAAAGTGGCAAAGATTCTGACCAGGTACGGCAGGCCGCTGGCGTTTTTGGGATATCTGATCGAGGAGTGCAATGAACTTCTGACTGCGCTGGGAGCCACCATGTATGCGGTCTGGCGCACGCTGGGAACGAAAAGTATGGGGTATGGGGATTGTATTGTCATCGTCAACTCCATCGACAATATTGCTTATTCGCTGATGGACTCGGCGGATGTCCTCTTGAAATTTCAGGAAAATGCCCTCTATATCGAAAATCTCAGGAAATTTTTGGAGTATGAACCGCAGCTTAGGGGCGGGGAACAGAAATTGCCGGGAGACGGCGACATTGTTCTGGAGAATGTTTCCTTTCGGTATGAGGGCGCGCAAAAGGATGCGCTGCACGGTGTTTCCATGCGTTTTGGGGCAAAGGAAAAAGTGGCGATTGTCGGGCATAACGGCGCGGGTAAGACCACGCTGGTAAAGCTGCTGCTCAGGCTTTATGACGGAGAAGGATGCATCCGGTATGGCGGGACGGATATCCGGGAGTTTTCCCTTTCGGATTACAGGGATATGTTCGCCTGTGTCATGCAGGATTTTCATGTGTTTGCTTTGTCGGTGGCGGACAATGTGATGCTGCGCTCCTATACGTCCGGGGAGGAGAAAACGGTGGAGGAAGCCTTACGCAAGGCGGGACTGGCGGAACAGGCGGCAGTGTTTCCGGAGGGCATCCATACGCTTATGACAAAAGAATTTGACGAAAAGGGCGTACAACTCTCCGGGGGCGGGCAGCAAAAGCTTGCCATCGCGCACGTCTATTCCAAAGAGAACCGCTTTGTATTGTTGGACGAACCGTCCAGTGCGCTGGATCCGATTGCGGAATACGAAATATATCAACAGATGGGAAAGGCCTGTGAGAACTGTGGCATGATCTTTATTTCGCACAGGCTTTCCTCTGCGGTTATGGCGGATCGGATTTACCTGATGGAGGACGGAAGGGTGGCAGAGTGCGGAACCCATCGGGAACTGATGGAAAAGGGCGGAAAGTACGCGGAAATGTTCAGAAAGCAGGCGCAAAATTATGAAGAATAACCTGTGGCTTTTGGGGCGGATTTGGAAATATGTGCCGGGGTATGTGGTCTGGATGGCTGCCGAGGGCATAATCTGGGGAATCAACCACTCCGTTTCCATTCTTTATATGAAAAAACTGTTTGACGCACTGGGCATGGGAGCGGATTTTCCGGCGGCCGCCGCCATTATGCTGTGGTATGCGGTTTATGTGGCGCTTTTTTACATTTTCCACTATTGGTATTGGGAAGTGTACAACCCCAGAGTGCGGGAAAAACTGCATGTCGCGATGCATGGGGAATTATTTGCACAGGCGGTCTCCATTGATCTGGCAAAATATGACGATCCGGCTTTTTACAATGATTTTGTCTGGGCGATGGATCAGGCCTTTCCCCACGCGGTAGGGCTGATGGAGGATACGGGAAAATTGATTAACCGGGTGGTGGCCTCTTTTACCCTGACCGGCGTTTTGCTTTCTGTGGACACGCAGATGGCGGTTTTGATTTTTGCGGTAGCTGCGGTGCGCATCGGGCTGGCGCTTTTGGACAACCGGGTGCTCCTTTTCCGCCAGGAGGCCCTCAATCCGCTGGAACGCAGGGAACTTTACCTCAACCGGGTGTTTCAGCTTCCGGATTATGCCAAGCAGCTGCGCGTTTCCCATGTGACGCAGCTGTTGTTTGGGGAACTCGACAAAAACGTCCGGCAAAAGAGGCGGGTAATATCCGGATATGGAAAAAAGACGGCGCTGCTATCCTTTGCCCAAAATGCGGTGGCAGTGGCGGGAGAGAGCGGGCTGCTCCTTCTTGTGCTGTATAAGACCATGGTAACCAAAGAGGTGGGTCTGGGGAGTTTTGCGGTGGCCGTTTACGCAACCTGGAAGATGGCCTGGCTTTTGCGGGATATGGTGGACCGGCTGATGAAATACCATGAGCATGGCCTTTTTGTGGGGAAAATGATCGGTTTCCTGCAATGCCCAAAGACCGTGACGGACGGGACACAGACGGCTTGTGCCCTGGAATCCCTGACGGTTCAAAACCTGGGGTTTTCCTATGGGGCAAAGGGGGCCCGCGCGCTGCAGTCCGTGGATATGGAGATCAGAAGGGGGGAGCGGATTGCCATTGTGGGTTATAACGGGGCGGGAAAGACCACGCTGACCAAGCTTCTGATGAGGCTGTATGACCCGGACGAGGGGGAGATTTTGTATAACGGCAGAAACATCAAGGAATATACGCTGGAAAGTTTGCGGAACCATATCGCCGCAGTCTTTCAGGATTACCGGATTTTTGCCTGCACGCTGGCGGAGAACGTGACGGGCGGGCCGTATACGGACAGCCAGCGCGGACAGGTGGAAAAAGCCCTCCTGAAAAGCGATTTTGGGGACCGGCTTTTGCGGCTTCCCAACGGGATACAAACCGGCCTGACCCGGGAATTTGACCCGTCGGGGACGCAGCTGTCCGGCGGGGAGCAGCAGAAAATTGCGATTGCCCGCGCTTTTTTCAAAGATGCGGATCTGATTATTTTGGACGAACCCTCCAGCGCCCTTGACCCGGACGCGGAGTATGCGCTCCATCAGGCGGTGAGCGCTTACGCCGACCGGAAGACCGTAATTTTTATCTCGCACCGGCTTTCCACAACCAGGAATGCCGACCGGATTTTTATGTTTGAACAGGGCAGGGTGATCGAGAGCGGTACGCACGAGCAATTGCTGGCGGCAAACGGCAAATATGCCTATATGTTCCGGCTGCAGGCGGAAAAATACAGGGAACAGCCGGTTTAGGGGCGGGATGGCGCGCCGGAAAACGGCGCGTGACGGTTTGGCGGCAAAAAAATCCCCGCAGCAGTCCGGATTTGCCGAAACTGCTGCGGGGATGATGTTAGAAATCCACTTCCGTGTCGTAATAGCAGCACTTAAGCAGCTTTTCCATCTCCTCCTGACTGGGCTGGCGGGGATTGGAACCGGTGCAGGCGTCCAGAATGGCGTTGGCCGCGATTTGGGGAAGTCTTTCCAGGAACACTTCTTCCGGAACAAAGCCCTGCTGTGCCGGATAGCTGTCCGCGCCGTAATGCCGGATGCAGTGCGGGATGTTTAAGTCATCGTTCATCTTGCGCAGATACGCAATCAGAAGCGCCACTTTCTCGTCGGGATTGCTGCCGCCAAGATTCATGAAGTCTGCGATCTCGCCGTAACGCGCTTTTGCCGTCTCGTCTTTGGCATTAAAAGCGATGACCTTGGGCAGATACATGGCGTTGGCCGCGCCGTGGATGATATGTGCGCCGTAGTCGTCAAAGGCGGCGCCGGTCTTATGCGCCATGGAATGTACGATGCCCAAAAGTGCGTTGGAGAATGCCATGCCTGCAAGGCACTGCGCATTGTGCATGGAGTCCCTCTTGGCCATATCGCCATTGTAGGAGTCCACCAGATCACGCTGGATCATTTTGATGGCGTGCAGGGCAAGGGGATCCGTGAAATCGCAGTTGGCGGTGGAAACGTAGGCTTCCACGGCATGGGTCATGGCGTCCATACCGGTGTGGGCCACCAGTTTTTGGGGCATGGTTTCCGCCAGGTCGGGATCCACGATGGCCACGTCGGGGGTGATTTCAAAATCCGCGATGGGGTATTTGATTCCCTTTTGGTAGTCGGTGATGATGGAGAAAGCGGTCACTTCCGTGGCTGTGCCGGAGGTGGAGGAAATGGCGCAGAACTGCGCTTTTTTCCGCAGTTTGGGAATGCCGAATACTTTGCACATGTCCTCGAAGGTGATATCGGGATATTCATATTTGATCCACATGGCCTTGGCCGCATCGATGGGAGAACCGCCGCCCATGGCGATGATCCAGTCGGGTTCAAAGGCCGCCATCGCTTCCGCGCCTTTCATAACGGTCTCTACGGAAGGATCGGGCTCGATTCCTTCAAACAGTTCCACTTCCATGCCCGCTTCCTTGAGGTACGAAACCGCCCTGTCCAGAAAACCGAAGCGTTTCATGGAACCGCCGCCTACACAGACGATCGCTTTTTTGCCGGTAAAATTTTTGAGTGCTTCCAGGGAGCCTTTTCCGTGGTAGAGGTCTCTGGGTAAGGTAAATCTTGCCATTTTTCCATCCTCCGTTCTGCCGGGACTGCCCGGCGTACATGATGATATTATAAGTTTCAAAACCTGTCTCCAGTATAACACAGTCCGCAGAGTTTGGAAAGAAACAGATATATTTTTCACGGAAATCATGTAACAGTCCAGCCCCCCAAGGCGTCCGCTTAAGGCGGGGGGCAGGCACGCGGAGCGGGCGGAAGCGGCGGACGCATAGGGGTTTCCTGCGGTAATATCCGAAACGGGAAATTCTCCGCCGGCCCCATT
>DERU01000075.1 GCA_002361095.1 Lachnospiraceae bacterium UBA3332 | reverse complement strand
ACAAACTCAATGGCCCAAATGTGACGGGACATCATCACCAGAAAAGCCAGGCAAAAAGCAATTCCGGCCAGAAACATTTTCCGTCTTTTCGCATCCCGCACAAAAAAAGGCAGCCCGCATCTTTCCAGAACGGCCACCTTTGTCTTTGTTTTCCGCACAATGTCCCTGATTGCGAAAAAATCCGAAAGAGCAAGATACATCGTGTAGTAACCGCCATAACCTACCAGCCCCCACAGGACAATTCCCCGGTTGGAACACAGGTTCATAAACCTTTCCGGCGAATAGCCCCAGACCTTGATTTTCACATAGCCCCTCAGATATCGGATGATTCCTATCATGCTGCCTCCACCCAAAGCCGCCGCACCCTCTGCCGGCCGCCGTCACAGATACCGTATTTCGGAGATCGTCCCCTCAATCTTCATATCTTCATTCGTATAGTAGGCAATGCACAATTTGCAGCCGCAAATCGCAATCCTGCAGGATTTTCCCTGCAGCATAATGCAATCCTGCGTATATTCCAGAATTCCCCGGTAATTTTCCACCAACACCTGACTATTGCCCATGACGGTCACAATACAGGCCCCCATCATCATGTCGCGGGGGAGTTTGAGGGAATCCACAATCATCTCTTTTGCGCTTTTTTCCGTTTCCTGTCCGGCCGGTACACCGGTTCGCTTTTTTTTGTTCATACCCCATCATATGAGAAAAGCTTCCTATTTATGATAGGGTTCATGATTGGCAATACGAAATCCCCGGTAAAGCTGTTCCAGCAAAATGACCCGCATCAGCTGGTGGGGAAACGTCATATCCGAGAAACTCAGCTTTTCGTCCGCCGCCTCCAGTACCGACGGATGCAGCCCGAGCGAACCGCCGATTACAAAAACGATATGACTGTTTCCCATCCCCCAAAGCTTCTCCATATGCTGCGAAAAAGCGATGGAATCCATTTTTTTACCGTCGATGGCGAGGGCGATGCAGTAAACGTCTTTTGGCAGGCGCGTAAGCAGACGCTTTGCCTCTTTTTCCAAAACCATTGCGTCCTCCGCCCCCCTTGCGTCCTGCTGCGTCTTTTCATCCTCCACCTCCACGACGGACAGGCTGCAATAACGCCCCAATCTTTTTTGGTACTCTGCCAGGGCGTCCCGGTAAAACTTCTCCTTCACTTTTCCCACTGCCAAAACGGTGACTTTCATTCCTTCGCACACCCTGCCTATTCAAAAATCTGCGGATAGATCTCGTCCACGAAATAATCCAGGTAATCGGCCTCCAGACCCGGACGGCTTTGTGCCAAAAGCTGTTTGACCTGTTCCGTCCGCTTAAAATACCGCACCTCCTCGGTATCCTGCTCCAGCACCAGCGCCTCTCTGTCTATATCGGCGGCAGCCAGGTGCTCCATACAGTAACTGCGCAGTTCTTCCCCCAGCCGTTCTTCCTCCTCCGCCTTTTTGGCAACCCTTTTATAAGACTGGTTGGAAAGCAGGCCCATCACAATAAAAACCGCAAACAGCGCCCCCATCACCAGACAGGTCATCCATTGGCCGGACCAGCTTAGACGGACCGGAAGTAGGCCGGACAGCAAAAGAATGAGCAGCACAAATCCGCCTGCCCCCACAAACAGCAGGGTGTAAGCACCCGATTTAAACTCTTCCGCCTTTTTGGCCGAATCCTCATAAACGCTTTGTTTCGCGGCTGCCTGCACCTTCCTCGCCATATGAACCGCGTTGGCCATATCGGCGGGCATTCCTTCAAACTCTTCCTCCCACTGCTGCGCAAAAACTTCCCCGAACGCTTCTGTATCCTGCTCTTTTGGTCCGGCGCCGGCTTCCTCCAGCGTATCCACCAGCGCTGCGCCGCAGTCTGCACAGACCTTGATTCCTTCCACGTACTCATTTTTGCAATTCGGACACCACGGCATCGCTGCTTCCTCCTTTTACTTTTGGGACAAATATTCGTCGATTCCCTTCGCCCCGGCCCTGCCGGCTCCCATGGCAAGAATCACGGTAGCGGCGCCCGTCACGGCATCCCCGCCCGCAAACACGCCTTCCTTGCTGGTCTGCCCGTTTTCCTCGTCCGCCACAATGCACTTCCATTTATTGGTTTCCAGTCCCTTCGTAGTGGAAGAAAGCAGCGGATTCGGGGATGTGCCCAGCGCCATAATCACGGTATCCAGTTCCAGCGTAAACTCGGAGCCTTCCACCGCCACCGGCCTTCTCCTTCCGGATGCATCCGGCTCGCCCAGTTCCATGCGGATACAGGTCATACCCTTAACCCAGCCTTTCTCATCCTCCAAAATCTCCACCGGGTTGGTCAAAAGGTCGAAAATAATCCCCTCCTCCTTTGCGTGGTGGACTTCCTCCACACGGGCAGGCAGTTCTTCCTCGCTTCTTCTGTATACGATGTGTACCTCCGCGCCCAAGCGCAGCGCCGTTCTGGCGGCATCCATGGCCACGTTGCCGCCTCCCACCACGGCCACTTTTTTACTCTCCATGATGGGCGTTTCACAATCCTTGGAAAACGCTTTCATCAGATTGCTTCTGGTCAGGTACTCGTTGGCAGAGAACACACCGTTCGCGTTTTCGCCCGGAATGCCCATGAACTTAGGCAGCCCTGCGCCGGAACCTACAAATACCGCGTCAAATCCCTCTTCTTCCAACAGTTCGTCAATGGTTACGGATTTGCCCACGATCACGTTGGTTTCGATTTTGACTCCCAAAGCCACTACGTTTGCAATCTCTTTTTGCACCACGTCCTCCTTGGGCAGACGGAACTCCGGAATGCCGTA
>DERU01000292.1 GCA_002361095.1 Lachnospiraceae bacterium UBA3332 | reverse complement strand
GGATCCCGCAATCCTGAAACGACCGTACGCTCCTGCGTCCGCACAGCATTATTTTGACTTCCTCCGTCCGCTGTGCTATAGTAGTTACTGGCCGGTACGCGGTTGCCGGTCACGAAAGGATAGCGGGAGGAATTTACCATGCACCTATTTCCCAGAAATTTCAAAACCGGCATTCTGCTGCTTTTTCTGCTGCTTACCGGTATCTCGGCCCTAACCGGCTGTGGCGGCAAACAGGATTTTGCCCCCGGGCCATCGCAGGACATCATCCGGGTGGGCGGACTGAAAGGCCCCACCACTATGGGGCTGGTAAAGCTGATGCAGGATGCCGGACCCCAAAGCGGCGATTACAGATATGATTTCACCATGGTGACGGCGGCGGACGAACTGACCGCGCTGACGGCTTCGGGCCAATTGGATATTGCCCTGCTGCCCGCGAATGCTGCCGCCATCCTTTACCAGAAAACCCAAAAAGCCATTTCCGTCATCGACATCAACACGCTGGGCGTTTTGTACCTGGTATCCGCCGACGCTTCCGTGACCGGCCTGGACAGTCTGAAAGGAAAGACCGTTTATCTGCCCGGAAAAGGCACGACCCCGGAATATGCCCTGCGGTATCTGCTGCAGGCGTCCGGGCTTTCACAGGATGACGTATCGCTGGAATTTAAATCCGAAGCCGCAGAGGTCGCTTCCATCCTCGCCCAAAACCCGGAGGCCGTCGGCCTGCTTCCGCAGCCCTTTGCCACGGCCGCCCTTGCCCAAAACGACAAGCTCATGCTGGTTCTTGACCTTACGCAAATATGGGACGGCTACCGAACCGAACAAAATCCCGGACGCCTTGTGACGGGCGTAACCGTGGCAAGCCGTGACTTTCTGAAGGCACACCCCGATCTGGCAGACCGCTTTTTGGCAGAACACGAAGCATCCGTGCGCTTTACGGCGGACGACCCTGCCGCCGCCGCAGACCTGATCGTCAAAGCCGGCATTGTGGCAAATACTTCCATTGCGCAAAAGGCCCTTCCTTATTGTAATATCACCTTCCTTTCCGGCAAAGACTGTAAGGAAGCGCTGGAAGGCTACCTGAATGTCCTGTATACACAAAATCCGGCTTCCGTGGGCGATGCCCTGCCGGATGACGATTTTTACTATCTTCCCTGAAAAAGGAGTTTCGTTTCCATGAAAATTCTCCGAATCCGCCTCCGAAAAATCTGTATTTTCCTGTTTTGGCTCGTCCTGTGGCAGCTTTTTGCCCTTTGCGTCCCAAACAAACTCCTGTTTGCCGGTCCTCTCCAAACGCTCCGGGCACTGGCAGGACTCCTTCACACCTCCTCGTTTTGGGCGGCGGCCGCATTTTCCTTTTTCCGGATTTGCGCCGGATTTTTCCTGGCCTTTTTGACGGGGCTGCTCACCGGATCCCTCTCCTTTGCTTTTCCGTTTCTGGACAGCCTCCTTTCCCCGCCCATCCAGCTGATCAAATCCGTTCCGGTGGCCTCTTTCGTAATTCTCGCCCTTCTTTGGATCGGATCCCGGAACTTATCCGTGTGCATCAGCTTCCTGATCGTCTACCCGGCGATTCATATCCATACCCTCGCCGGGTTTAAATCCGTTGATCCGCAGCTTTTGGAAACGGCACGGGTATTTGCCGTTCCCCTTCCCCGGAAGGCTTTCTACCTGTACCGCCCTTTTTTGTATCCGCATCTGCGAAACGCCTGCCAAACCTGTGTGGGAATGGCCTTCAAATCCGGGGTTGCCGCCGAAGTGATCGGCGTTCCGGAAAGTTCCGTAGGGGAAGGACTTTATCTATCGAAGATTTATTTAAGTCCCCAAAACCTGTTTGCCTGGACGTTTGTAGTCATCCTGATGAGTTTTCTTTTTGAAAAGTTGTTTTTGGCCCTTCTGCAAAACTTATGCGGCCCAAAAACGCCTGCGGTTTTCAAAAGCGAATGCGCTTCCCCAAAGGCTGCAGGCATTTCATCCCATAAAGGAGTACGCCGGCGCATATGACCCCGAGAAAAATTATATTCCAACAGGTATACAAAAACTACGGACCAAAGCAGGTCCTGTCCAATCTTAACCTCACCTTTTTTGACGGCCGCGCCTACAGTCTCTGCGCGCCTTCCGGAACCGGAAAGACTACCGTTTTGCGCCTTCTTTTGGGACTGGAAAAGCCCGACTTTGGGTCTGTCCAAAAGGACCCCGGCTTTTCCAGGGCATCCGTGGTATTTCAGGAAGACCGGCTTTTGGAGGACTGTAACGCCCTGCAAAACATCCGTTTTGTGACCGGAAACCGCTTTACCGATCCGGAATTGGGCCTGCAGCTTTCCGCGCTTTTGCCAGAAGACAGCCTTACCTGTCCTGTCCGCCAGTTCTCCGGCGGCATGAAACGGCGGCTGGCCATCCTGCGCGCCCTACTCGTTCCCGCCGACTTCTACGTGATGGACGAACCCTTCGCAGGACTGGACAACGCCTGTAAAACGGACGCCCTGCGTCTCATCCAAAAAGCCACCCAAAACAAACTTCTTATCCTCGCAGGACACGAACCGCCGGATGGGTCGCTCTTGCAGACGCAAACTATTTTTCTTCCAAAAGAAGACCCAAAAACCTCCTCCCGTTTTTTCCATGAAATACCATAATATTTTAAAAAACGGGGTACATACTAAGGTCAAGATAAGTGATGACAAAAACGCGAACCGGTGATGGCATCTGCAGAGCCGCTAAGGTAAGCGAAAACGTCAACGCTTATCTTGCGGCAGGCAGAAGGTTTTTATACCGGACGCAGGCCAAAAACAAAAACCAAACGTTATGGAGGTGAATAAAAATGGCTAATTCTTCTGGTAAATCTTCCAATAGAGTAGAGGTTCCTGAAGCAAAGGCAGCTATGGACAGATTTAAGACCGAAGTGGCTTCCGAACTGGGTGTAAACTTAAAGGAAGGCTATAACGGCGATCTGACATCCAAAGAGGCCGGTTCCATCGGCGGTGAAATGGTCCGCAGGATGATCAAGAAGCAGGAAGAAGAAATGAAATAAATCTGCTCTCAAAAACAAAAAGGCTGTTGCACTTAATGTGCAACAGCCTTTCGCATGGTTTCTTCCTTCCTCTGGCGGGCAAGGTACTGTATGACATCCCGCCGTGTGACGATTCCGATAAATACCTTGTCGTCGTCCACCACGGGCACAAAATTCTGTCCCGTTACTTTCTCCAAAAGCCCTTCCATATTCTCATTGGCATAAACCGGCTTATTATCATAGTGTCTGGGAATTCCCATCACGGAGATCTCTTCCATCTCCCTCATATCGGGAAAGCCCCGGCGCCGCAGCCCCCAGAGCATATCCCCATCCGTCAGGGTTCCTATGTACCTGCCGTCCACGGACAAAAGCGGCACCGCCGCATAGCCATGATGTTCCATCTTCTCCAGCGCCTGCCGCAGCGTATCGTCCTCACGCACATAGGCGACCTCGCTCTTTGGTGTCAAAAAAAACAGTATGTTCATGTCAATCCAATCCGCTACCTTTCGTAAACGATGCGTAACCGTTCCAAAAAGCCTGAACCGTTACAAACTGTGATGGCATCCGCCCGCCAAAATCACCGCGTGACCGGACGGATACCCGCAGTCACCGCAGTTTTACGGTCTGTGGCCCAAAGGCACAGACCCGGCTAAACCGCAGCAACAATACTCTCCGCCAGTTCCGCAGCCGCCTTAGGGGAAACCAACTTCTCCACGATGAGCAATCCAAACGCAATCGCCGCTCCCATTCCCTGGCCCGTAATCACATTACCGTCGCAGACTGCCGGCTGCGCCGTCACATCCGCCCCCTCCAAATGACCGGTAAAGGCCGGATAGGCCGTCGCCTTCTTTCCCCGCAGATACCCCCGGTGTCCGAAAATACTCGGCGCCGCACAGATTGCCGCAATCCATCTTTCCCCGCGGTAAAACCGATCCAGTTCCTCCATCAGGCGTTCACAGCTTTCCAAATTCTTCGTGCCCGGCATACCGCCCGGCAAGACCAAAATATCAAAACTGTCAAAATCCGCCTCGGAAAGAGTCTGATCCATCCGCACCGCAATATTGTGGGAACCTGTCACCGTCCTGTCGTCCCCGGCCGCCACCATGGTCACTTCCATACCGGCGCGCCTGCATAGATCCACAACGGTAAGCGCTTCTATTTCCTCGTATCCCTCCGCAAAAAACACCCCTGCCTTCGCCATAAAACCACCCGGCCTTTCCCCGGAGCGTGTCTGAGAATCATTCCCTCCGACTGCACGCTCTGACACAATCATTCTATTCCGTAAGGGTCTTTCGTAAGAACCTTACCGTACTCTTATCATAGCAGATTTTGTAAAAACTTTAAAGGGGGAAATATGAATTCTTTATAAAGAATTGGATAAAAAAAGATTTTTATGATACAATTAGCACAAAACCATTGCATGGCAAAACACAGAAAGGAAAACGGATATGGAAATCGAACGTAAATTTACCATTCGGCAGCTGCCCCAAAATCTGGATGCCTATCCCTTCCACAGAATTGAACAGGCCTATTTAAACAGGGAACCCGTCGTCCGTATACGACGCCAGGACGAAGAATATTATATGACCTATAAGGGGAAAGGGCTTCTGGTACGGGAAGAATATAATCTGCCCTTAAACGGCCCCGCTTACGAACACCTGAAAGCAAAATCGGACGGCATTGTCATCTCCAAAAAGCGCTACCTGATTCCCTGCGGCGCATATACCATTGAACTGGACGTCTTTGATCCGCCCATCGCTCCCCTGGTGCTTGCGGAAGTGGAGTTTCCCAGCGTGGAAGAGGCCAACGCCTTCCTGCCGCCCGACTGGTTTTTGGCAGATGTGACAAACGACCCCGCATATCATAACTCCAACATGGCTTTGGGCAGCCAGGTTGAAAACCCATATACGACAGTTTTTCAACCG
>DERU01000317.1:3116-15012 GCA_002361095.1 Lachnospiraceae bacterium UBA3332 | reverse complement strand
TGTCTGGGGTTCAAATCCCCAGTGCTTCACTTTTTATAAGGCTTATAAAACCCTGCACTTCCGCGTAAATACCGGAATTGCAGGGTTTTGTTTGTTTCATTATGCTTTGACGTCACAGGTACGCAGAACAGAAATGGCGGCTCCGATGAAAAGTGCAAGGTACAGGACACAACTGACAAAAAAGGGAAGCATGTTTCCGCTCAGCTTGTCATCGTAGGTATTTGCGTTCATTCCGGCAGCAATAAGGGAAAATGGGTAAAAGAGTCCCCATCCCTTGTTGGAAAAGAGAAAACCAATAAATGTCAGTACCAGCGACAAGCCGATGGGCAGGGCAAAGCTTCGGATGCACATGGAAAGCAGCAGCATGGCGGACGCACAGACAAGACCGCCGAACGTCGCCCGCAGACACCAGCCAAACAGCTGTAAAGGCGGAAAGCCAGGCAGTCCGATGAATAGACCGCTTATGGAGAACAGGAAGAACATCCATAGCTGCGTGAGAAGCGTTACCATGGCGGTGACGGCAAACTTTCCGAGAAAGATGCAGGAAAGGGGAACCGGGGCAGTCATAAGAACGTTGCGGTTATGACCGAAATTTTCCAAACGCCACAGATAGGCACAGTAAACGGAAATAAGCGGTGCAAAGAAAAAGCATGCGTAAAAGAGGGTATGCTGTGTCCAAAGCGCGTACCATTCCCCATGAAGGATGGACAGATTCGACAGATAATTGCCGGTTCCCATCACAGCGGGTATGACCGGTATGACAAAGCAGGCGAGCCAGACAAAAGATTTTTTCAGTTTTAATAACTCCGCCCGGATACATGAGAATAACATAATTATACTTCCTTTCTTAAAAAATAATGGTGTACGGCACAGCCGGCCGTTATCAGAGCGGCTAAGAGGATAATACCGCCCATGCGGTTAAAGGGAATCCGTAAAAAGGTCATTTGGCGGGTTGCTTCCTCGTAAACCATGAGATGGCTGCCGCCTAACGTAAAATAACCCCAAGGGCAGAAATAGAGAAAGAAACTACCGTTTGGAAGAAACATGGAAAACAATCCCAGAAAACTGCCAATTAATCCGATAAAGAGGGGATACAGCTGGTTTTCCAGGCGCAGGGAGAAAAACATTTGGAGAATAAAGAGCAGGAGGCAGGTTGCAAAGCCGGTTCCCTGAAGCCGGAAATAGTCGCCCGCCGGAAAGGATTCCGTAAATCCGGCCCATTGCCCGATCTCAAAGAGCAAAACGGTTTCTGCCGCAAAAAAGACCAGCAGATGGCTGGCAGCCAAAAGCAGTTTACAGGTAAAAAGCGTAGATTTCTCCTGTAAAGTGCACAATAATTTATAGGTATTCCCTTTATTTTCCATGTCCATGAGCCGGCTTGCCATGACGGCAGCCGTTACGGGAAGGAAAATAGAATTAAGCAGCAGTAAGGTTGTAGTCATATACGTATAGCCTGTTTTACACATGACAGGGTCGGGGTCGCGGGCCATCCATCCTGTCCACAGAAGAATAATGGCAAGGACAGGAAAAAGAATGGAAAAAAGCTTTGTCTTTGTTTTCAGGCATTCACAAAAAAGCGGATTCATTATAAACTCACCTGCTTTCCGGTCAGATTCAGGAAGATTTCTTCCAAAGTCATTTGCTGTTCTTCAATACGCAGGACGCCGATTCCCGCTTCCACGAGGGCAGAGACCAATAACGCGGTGCGCTCGTCGGAGAGACCGGCAAGTACCAGACTGCCTCCTTTGTTTTTGCAGGGAATTTTTCTTTCCTGTAATAGCTGCAGGGCGTTTACGTTGTCCTGGGTACGTATTAGCAGCTGGTGTCTGCTGTGCATGTGAAGTGTTTCCAATTCTCCTTGGAAAATCATATTGCCGTGGTGGATAATCCCGGCATAGTCGGCCATCTGATCCATTTCCGAGAGAAGATGGCTGCTCACCAGCACGGTCATGCCGTACTTGGAGGGAAGGGAACGGATGAGTTCCCGCATCTCCTGAATCCCGGCCGGATCGAGGCCGTTGGTGGGTTCGTCCAGAAGCAGAATTTTGGGATGCCCCAACATGGCGCAGGCGAGTCCCAGACGCTGTTTCATCCCAAGGGAATAGTGGGAGACTTTTTTGTGTTGCTGGCTTTCCAGCCGGACAATTTGCAAAGTCTGTGCGATTTCCTTTTCCGGTACTTTTTTCAGCATGGCAATAATCTGCATATTTTCCCGCCCGGTCAGATGACCGTAGTAGGAGGGGGATTCGATGAGGGAGCCTGTTTGTTTAAGGATCTCCAGGCGGTTTTTGGGGCTGATGGTTTTTCCGAGCACCTTGACGCTTCCGCTGTCGGGTTTGACGAGTCCCAGAATCATTTTCATGGTGGTGCTTTTTCCGGCGCCGTTGGGTCCCAGAAAGCCGTAAATACTTCCCTCCGGGACTTTGAGACATAGGTTATCGACAGCATTGGCTTTGCCGTACCGTTTTGTGAGTGCGGACGTTTCGATTGCATATTGCATATGAATTCCTCTTTTCTGCGCGTTTGCGCGCTATTTTTACAGACACAGGATAATCCTTTCGCCTTTCCGCAAGCTGACAGGCAGCTTACTTTTTCCTTACTTTTTTGAATTCAGGGTGCAAGTTTTGAAAAGATGGCTTATACTGAATAAAAAGCGAAAAGGGGTTAACGGATGGGACAAATTCATGACAGCCATATTTTGCTGGTGGATGATAATGAGCAGCTTCGCCACATGGTTACGGGGATTTTACAAAAAGAAGGGTTTTTGCACCTTTCGGCAGCGGCCGACTGCCGTTCCTGCAGGGAGATCTGCAGGGAAGGGATGCCGGATTTGATTATTTTGGATATTGGTTTACCGGATGGAGACGGATTTACCCTATTGCATGAGATCCGGGTGCAGTCTAATGTGCCGGTATTGTTTTTATCTGCAAGGGACGAGGACAATGACCGCCTGCTTGGGCTGGGATTGGGCGCGGACGACTATCTGACAAAACCCTTTTTACCGAAGGAGTTGGTTTTGCGCATTATCGCCATTCTCAAACGTACCTATTTTCCTGCAGGAGCAGGGATAGGGCGTTGTGGAGAAACGCTGGTTTTGGGAAGCAGGACGGTGGATTTTGGGGAGGGGGTTGTGCGCGGCGCCGGTGGCGGGTGCTGCCGGCTGACGGCAAAGGAAATGATTCTGCTCAGAAAACTGTGGGAAAACAGGGGACGGATTGTAACCTTTGATACACTCAGTCAGGCGCTTTGGGGAGACTTTTATTATGGCTATGAAAATTCCCTGATGGTGCATATCCGGAGGCTTCGGGAGAAAATCGAGGAAATGCCGTCGCAGCCGCAGTATCTGACCACGGCAAGGGGATTGGGATATAAGTTGGAGAAAACGGAATGAAAAGCGTTTTTAGGATATACCGCCGGTATGTAATAATGGCATGCCTGTTGGTAGTATTTGTGGTCTGCATTAATCTGGCGGTGTGGGCCGGGTATGTATTTAGTATTGCGGGGCAACGGGAAGGGGAACAAAACGGCGGAATGCCCATCCGGATGCGGAAGTACCATTTGGTAGCGGCCGACTTGGCGCGGGATGGGGAAGCCTATGTTTTGGGAGAGACGGGAAAGGCAATATTACGGGAAAGCAACTGTGTCTTTTTGCTGCTGCTGGATGGGACAGGAACTGTGGTTTTTGACTGGCAAAAACCCGCAGGCTTTCCGGGGCGGTTTTCGGCGGGGCAGATCGGCGCGTTTTCCAAGTGGTACCTGATGGATTACCCTGTGGCTGTATGGCGTTATGGGGAAGAGGGATTGCTGGTATTTGGCTATCCAAAAGACAGCATGGTTCGGTATAATACGGTGTGGAGAAAAGAAGATCTGCAGGGAATGCTTCAATATATCGGTATTTTTATCCAGTTTAATATTTTGCTGGTATTGGCTTTGGCTTTTTTTTTCGGATACCAGCTATACCGTTCCCTAAAACCGGTGGGGGAGGGAATTGACGCGTTATCGGAAGGGAAGGCGGTTGCGCTAAGGGAAAAGGGGGTGACCCAGGAACTACGCAGGAAGATGAATCAGACTTCCCGGCTGTTGGAAAGGCAGCAAAAGGAACTGACGCGCCGCGACACGGCGCGGACGGAGTGGATCGCGGGAGTGTCCCACGACATCCGCACGCCACTGTCTTTGATTGTCGGCTATGCGGATGAAATAGCGTCGGACAGGGAGGAAAAGCAGGAAGTACGCCAAAAAGCGGAATGGATTAGAACCCAAAGTTTTGTCATCAAAAAACTTATTGAGGATTTAAATCTGACCTCCAAGCTTACTTACCGTGTGCAGCCGCTGAGGAGACAGGATTACGTGCCCGCCGTCTGGCTGCGCAGCACGGTTACGGGGATGGTCAACAGCGGGGAAATTCCGGAAAGCTGCGAGGTGGAACTGCAGACGGAGACTGTTTTGGAACAGCGGCACATGACGGGGGATGTGCAGTTATTGACACGCGCCCTGCAAAACCTGTTGGGCAATAGTGTCCGCCATAATCCAGGAGGCTGTCGCATTGTACTTACGGCAAAGGCGGCGGAGGAAGGATTTTGTTTTTCCGTCAGAGACAGCGGGAATGGGATTCCAAAGAATATAAGGGAAATTCTGCAGGATGAGGACGCGTTTATTCCAAAGGAAAAGGCAGACCGCAGGCCGCATGTGATGGGACTTTTAGTGGTCAGACAGATTGCCTGCGCCCACGGGGGGAATCTTTGGTTTGAGGAGGAAGGAAGACAAGTTTGGGTGAGTGTGAAAAATCAGAAGGAAGAGGGATGGAGATTAGGATGACCCAAAATTTTAAGATTTTACTGCCTGCGGGGGCGGCGGAAATTATCCGGACTTTGCAGAAAGCAGGGTTTGAAGCATATGCGGTGGGAGGCTGTGTGAGGGACAGTCTCCTTGGCAGACAGCCGGACGATTGGGATATCACTACATCGGCAAAGCCGGAGCAGGTCAAGGCCCTGTTTGCAAGGACAGCGGATACGGGTATTCAGCACGGAACGGTGACTGTTTTGATAAACCGGACCGGGTATGAGGTGACGACTTACCGGATCGACGGGAAGTATGAGGATGGCAGGCATCCGAAAAATGTGACGTTTGCGGGTTCATTGGAGGAAGATCTGAAGCGCCGGGATTTTACGGTAAATGCCATGGCCTACAATGACGATGAGGGGCTGATTGACCTTTTTGACGGGGTTGGGGATATGCGGCGGCGCATGCTGCGGTGTGTGGGAAATCCCGGGGAACGCTTTGGAGAGGATGCGCTGCGCATGATGCGGGCTGTCCGGTTTTCGGCACAGCTGGATTACCGCATGGAGGAAAAGACCCGGGAGGCGGCGCATATGCTGGCGAAAAGTCTTGCACGCATCAGCGCAGAGCGGATTGCGGCAGAACTGGTCAAGCTTTTGGTGAGCAATCATCCGGAACGGATGCGGGATTGTTATGAGATCGGTCTGACAGCCGTTTTTTTCCCGGAATTTGACCGGATGATGGAAACCGGACAGAATAATCCCCATCATTTGTACAGTGTTGGCGAGCATACCATACACGCCATGGAAGCGTCGAAGCCGGATCGGGTTATACGGCTTTCCCTGCTCTTGCATGACGCAGGGAAAGTGTTGGTAAAAACCAGGGACGGCGAGGGAATCGATCATTTTCACGGCCATGCCCAAAAAAGCGCGGAAATTGCAAAGACTGTTTTGCGGAGGCTTAAATTTGATAATTATACGACAGACCGGGTGATACGCCTGGTATGTGCCCATGATGTGTGGATTGCGCCGGATGGAAAGCATATGCGCCGTGCCATGAACCGGATAGGAAAGGATCTGTTTCCGGATCTTTTTGCAGTGAAGGAGGCGGATATCAAGGCCCAGAGTCTGTATTTGCGTCAGGAGAAGGAGGAGACGTTAGCCCGGCTTAGGCAAATATACGGGCAGGTGGAAAGGGCAGGGGAATGTGTTTCCCTAAAAGAATTGGCCGTGAGCGGTACGGATCTGATCGCCGCAGGCATCAGGCCGGGAAAAGGAATGGGGCAGATTCTGCAGAACCTTTTGGAGGAGGTATTGGAGGAACCGTCGCGAAATGAGAAATCATATTTGACGCAAAAAGCGAAAGAACTGGCGCGTGCTGTTGGCGGGAATGATTTTTCAAACACGCTCTAGGGAAGGCTTTGTCACAAAAGTAACATAACCTGATTTTTTCTTTCATATGATAGGTAATACCTAAGGTATGGGAGGGAACGGACGGTGAATGACAGAGCGGTAAGCGTGCTGGAACAGTATGATTTTGAGGTGATTCGGACGCAGAAAAGTCGGAACGCTTTTTTATGTGAGACGAATAAAGGATGGATGATCCTGAAAGAATATAGAGGGCCGCTGTTTCGGTTGGAAATTTTGGAGCGTCTTTTGGACGGTATTGTGCAAAACGGATGTGACAGGGTGGAACGGCTCGTAAGAAACCGGGACGGGGAATTGTTTTGTCTGGATCAGGAGCAAAACCGCTGTATTGTTAAATGCTGGCCGGGCGGCAGGGAGTGCAGTTTAAAGGACGGACAGGAGTGCAGGAAAGCAATGTCTGTACTGGCGCAGCTTCATACGGCCATGTGTCTGCCCAAGCTTGCGCAGGAAGGCGGCCTTAGGGCGCAGAGCCTGTTGGAAGATTATGAGAAAAGGAACCGGGAATTACGCAAGGTGCGGAAATTTTTGCGGGAGAAAGGGCAGAAAACGGCGTTTGAAATCTACCTGCAGCAAAATTTTGATGTTTTTTGGGAGGAAGCGCTGCGGGTTACGGAAGAGGTGAAAGCATACGGGGATGTGCTTGGAAGCGTGGCGTATACCGAAAGCGGGACATTTTGTCATGGGGATTTTCAGCATCATAATCTGCTTTGCGCGGAAGGTATGAGTGTGATTAATTTTGAAAAGTATGCGGTAGACTGCCAGATGCGGGATTTATATCTGTTTTTGCGTAAACTGTTGGAGAAGACAAACTGGTCGGCGCCGATTGCAAGAGGGCTTTTGGATGTTTACGGAAAAGCAAAAAAGCTTACGGCGGCGGATATGTTACAATTATATTACCGGTTTGCGTATCCGGAAAAGTTTTGGAAGATCGTGAATTTTTATTATAACAGTGGAAAAGCGTGGATACCGGGAAAAAATATGGAAAAGCTGCAGAAACTTTTGGAATTGCGGCCGCTGCAGAAAGCCTTTTTGGAACAGACATTTTCTTTATAAGGATTGATAAAATGTATTGACAAATGGTGGAAGTGCGGTTATAAATAGAATATAATGCATTCGGAAAGGCTGATTTCCGGCATTAGGGGATACCAAGAGTGTCGCTGATAAAGAATTTCAGATTATGGATTACAGGAGGATTTTATAATGAACAAGACAGAATTAGTTGCAGCTATGGCTGAGGAAGCCGGCTTGTCCAGAAAAGATGCGGAAAAAGCGCTGAAAGCTTTCACGGACATCGTTGCGGCAGAGTTGAAAAAGGGCGAAAAGGTTCAGCTGGTGGGTTTCGGTACTTTTGAAGTATCCGAGAGGGCCGCAAGGGAAGGCAGAAACCCGCAGACGGGCGAAGCGATGACGATCGCGGCTTCCAAGACCCCTAAATTCAAGGCCGGTAAAGCACTGAAGGATTCCATCGACTAATTTTTGATAAGTTGGAGAGTAGAGCGGCTGCCTTTTGGCAGCTGTTCTGTTTTTGGGTAACAGAGCGGAATGATTGGGACTGTTACGTTTTGGCATGCTGCGGACATGCCCGGAGGGGAAAAGAGCATGAGGCTGGACAAATATTTGAAGGTTTCCCGCCTGATCAAGCGCAGGACAGTGGCAAACGAAGCGTGCGACGCAGGGCGGGTTATGATCAACGACAGGCCTGCCAAGGCATCTGCAGAGGTGAAGGCAGGGGATATCGTAACCATACAATTTGGCAACAAGGAAGTAAAGGTAGAGGTTTTGACGGTACAGGAGACTGTCCGCAAGGAAGAGGCCAAAGAGATGTTCCGCTATCTCTGAGGCGCTGCGGCAGTTTGGACAAAAAAGGAATATTTCCGGCGGTCCTGCGCGTATAATGTAAAAGCACGATGGCAGGAGGACGCTATGGAAGAATTAAACGGAAGCAGGAGCAGACAACACAGGGTTTCGCTGGTCAACCGGCAGACATGTACGTTAAACGGCGTTTCGGATGTGCTTTCCTTCGATGTGGGGGAGGTACTTTTGGAGACGGAGCAGGGCATGCTCATGATTAAGGGCAGCGACTTGCATGTAAGCCGCCTGACGTTGGAAAAGGGCGAAGTGGATGTGGACGGTAAGATCGACAGCCTGACCTATTCCGAGAACGTCGGCATGGGCGGGAAAGCGGAATCCATATTTGCCAGATTGTTCCGGTAGCCTATGAGTTTTTTTATAGTAGAAGAGAGCCGGTTTTGGCTCAACTGCGTCCTGCTGGGTGCCGGCATCACCCTGGTATATGACTGCCTTCGTATTTTCAGGCGGGTATTTTCGCACGGGATATTATGGATTTCACTGGAGGACTTCCTGTATTGGGTATTTGTGTCCTGCAGTGTTTTCTGGCTTTTATATTATGAGAATAACGGGGCTTTCCGGTGGTTTGCCGTTTTTGGGGCAATGATCGGGATGGTTTTATATAAAAAGGCATTGAGTAAATTATTGGTGACACAGGCGGCGAAGGCGCTGCTTTTTATGAAAAAGCTTTTCGGAAGATTTTGGCGTTTTTGCACCAGGCCGCTGCGGGCGGCGGGGCGTTTGGCCGGGCAAAAAGCGGCGGCGGGGAGAAGAAAAACTGTCCGGGGCGCAAGGTTTTTGAAAAAGCGGTTGACGGCGTGGCTTAGAATGGCTAAAATAGTCTTATCGAAAAGGAAGGGACGACGAGGCAGGGCGAATGGTAAAAAGGAAAATCGTATTCCGTCGGAAGAAAAAAGAAAACCGTCTCGGCATGCTGATGGTTACGGTTACCGTACTGATGCTGTTGATCGTAGTTTCCGTAAAGAGCGCGCAGCTTTATCAGAAGCTGGAAGCAAACCGGCTGCGCGTCGCACAGCTGGAAGAGCAGCTGCAAAGGGAACAGGAACGAACCGTAGAGATTGAAGAGTACGGAAAATACACCCAGACCAAGAAGTTTGTGGAGGAAGTCGCAAAGGATAAACTGGGTCTGGTGTATGAAGGGGAGATCATTTTTAAAGCGGAAGATTAAAAAGGCAGCGCGCACACTTTTTTGTGACAGTTCAGACTTGTCTGAACTGTTATTTTTTGTCTGTAAAAATCCGGTCAGCGGTCTTGCTGGTTTGACAAAACCCGCGCAGTATACAGGATATACTCTTATACGAAAAAAGTTACGGTTTGGTTTTGCCGTATCGTGACAAAAACACGTAAAGGAGAGCGCAGGGTATGAAAAATAAAGTTTTGGAATATGATGCGATGCAGTCGGCGTATCTGTTGGAATATGACAGGAGACGCATTTTAAACTGTGCGGATACATTTGAAAATCTGGCGTCGGTGTTTGCCCAGATGGGGGGAGGGGCAGAGGAATCAGGGGATGGAGAGGAGGACCGGGAAGCGGCCTGGAACCGGAAGCGGACAAAAGAAAACCGAAAGAATTATGTTTCTTATATGCGGCAGATGGCAGGACTGATGCAGGCGGTGGCGGGTACTTCGGTGCAGATGATCCGGCTGGGCGGAAGGAAAGAAAAACAAATCACCCGGGCCCTATTAGGGGAGGGAATTTTGGTACAGGATATTTTTCTTCTGCGGGGGCAGGAGGACAAGCTGGAAGTTTCGGTTTCCCTGTGTACCAGGAAGGATACCAGTGTGACGATAGAAGAGATCGCGGGCTATCTTTCCGTCCTTCTGGATGTCAGGCTGGTACCGGAGAAGCGCAATCCTTATTTTGTAGGCAAGGATTTGGTGAATCTTTATTTTGAGGAGGAGCCTGCGTTTTGCTGCCTGAGCGCCGCCGCTACGGCTATCAAAGAAAACGAAACGGTTTTGGGGGACTGCCATTCTTTTTTTGAGCAGGATGATGCGGTTACAATGATTTTGTCGGACGGCGTCGGATCCGGGGAAGTTGCGGCCAGGGATGCGGCGCGGATTGTGGATCTGACCGAACAGATTCTGGATGCAGGTCTCGGGGAACAGTTGGCGGCGCAGATTTTGAACGGTATGATCGGTACGGAAGGAGAAGAGGCGCATATGGCAACGTTGGATATCTGCCGAATCGACTTAAAAAACGGGGAATGCGCGTTCGTAAAAGCAGGGGCGGCGAGCGCTTTTATCAAACGGGGGGATCTGGTGGAGAAGATCAGTTCGGATGCGCTGCCGCTGGGATTGATGGACAGGGAGAATGAACGGGAGACGGTACGCCAGTTACAGGACGGGGATATGGTGATTCTTGTCTCGGACGGAGTGGTGCAGGATTTACCCGGAGGGGACGGGGAATATTTACTGGAGCAGCAAATCGGAAAACTTTCCGGAACTTCCCCGGTGGATATGGCGAATCTGCTTCTGCGCTTTGCCATCGGCCAGTGCAAAGGGAAAATTCGTGACGACATGACGGTTTTGGTGGCCGGTCTTTGGGAGAATGAAGAAACGCCTGATATGGGTTGAGCATTTCGGAAAAAAAGGGTATACTTATAAGAAAAAAGACAGGATACTGTGATGGGATGATGACGGATAAAGTGCTTCGCTATATGGAAGAATATGATATGCTGCCAAAAAGCGGGAACATCGTGGCAGGCGTTTCGGGGGGCGCGGATTCGGTGTGTCTGCTTTATGTGCTGACGAAGCTGCGCAGGGCAAGGAATCTGCGGCTGTTGGCGGTGCATGTGAACCATGGGCTGAGACCGGAGGCGGGGGAGGATGCGGCTTTCGTGCAAAATCTTTGCCAAAGCTGGAAGGTTCCTTTTTGGCTGGTACAGGAGGACGTAGGGGCCTTCGCAAAGGACAGGGGCATTTCATGCGAGGAGGCAGGGCGTCTGGTGCGATACAGGGCTTTTGGGGAAGCGCTTGCGCGGATGGAAGAAGAAACCGGGGAGGGCGGCTGCATTGCGGTGGCGCACAACCGTGACGACCGGGCGGAAACCCTGCTGTTCCATATGCTGCGGGGCACCGGACTTGCAGGGATGGGCAGTATCCGCCCCGTGCGGGAAAACGGGGACGGCAGCAGGATTATACGGCCGCTGCTGGCTTGTACAAGGGAGGAAATCGAGGCGTTTTTGCAGGAGGAAGGGATCGGTTTTTGTACGGATGCGACCAATGCGCAGGAACTATTTACGAGAAACAAAATCCGCAACCGGATTTTTCCCTATGCAGAGAGGGAAATCAGCCGGCGGGCAAGGGAACATTTGGCCAGGGAAGCGGCTCTTTTGGCCAGAACCGCAGATTTTATTGAAGAACAGACAAAAAGCGCGATGGACCGGTGCTGCGTGCGGGGGCAGGGGGAACTTAGATTTGATGCCACCGCTTTTTTACGGGAAAATCCGTATCTGCAGGATCAGATGATTTTTCGTGCGGTTCATATGCTGGGGAGCGGAAAAGGGGTGACGGCCGCCCATGTGGCGGAATTGGGAAAATTGTTTTTGCCGTCCTGCGTGAGCGGCAGGCGCGTGAAACTTCCTGTTTTGCAGATGGAGGCCCGGCGGGAATTTGACCGGGTGGTGTTCTCCCTTTTGAAGGCGGATAGCGCCGCTGTGGCAGAAAAGAGCAGCGGGATCTTTTTGGAAATCGGGTGTTTTTTTGTGCCAGGATTGGGGCAGATACGGACGAAATTATTGTCCGGCCCTAAAGAAAAAGGGAATTTTTCAGTCTTTTTAAAAAATATACCGGAAAATAAGTATACGAAATGGCTGGATTAT
>DERU01000317.1:0-2852 GCA_002361095.1 Lachnospiraceae bacterium UBA3332 | reverse complement strand
AAGTATACGAAATGGCTGGATTATGATAAAATAGTAAAGTCTGCTATATTTCGGACGCGCTGTACCGGGGATTATCTGACCATTAATGCCGCGCTTGACAAAAAAAGCCTGAAACGGTACATGGTGGAAGAAAAGATTCCGGCGGGGGAACGTGACGGGAAGATTATTCTCGCAGACGGGCCGCATGTGATGTGGGTGCCCGGCCATAGAATCAGCGCGGCATATAAAATCAGCGCGGAAACGGCGTCCATATTGGAAATACAGGTCGTTTAGGGAACGGTAGTTTCGGAAAATGCAAAAGAAGGAGTCTGTAATGGCGGAGAGAATTGAGGTACTGCTCACGGAACAGGAAGTGAACGATAAAATCCGGGAGATCGGGGAACAGATCAGCCGGGATTATCAGGGAAAACAGGTTTATCTGGTGTGCATATTAAAGGGAGCCAGTTTTTTTGCGTGCGAACTGGCGAAGCGTATCAGTGTGCCGGTTTTTTTGGATTTTATGTCTGTGTCCAGTTATGGAAGCGATACCATGTCCAGCGGTGTGATCCGGGTGGTAAAGGATCTGGACGAATCGCTGAAGGACAAGGATGTTATTGTGGTGGAGGATATCGTGGATACGGGGCGCACGCTCAGTTATTTGCTGGAGATGCTCAAGGCGAGGGGGACGAGGAGTCTTGCGCTCTGCGCGCTGCTTGACAAACCGGAGCGGCGTGTGACGGATGTGCATGTGGATTATACGGGATTTCAGATTCCGGATGAATTTGTGGTAGGCTACGGTCTGGACTACGACCAGAAATACAGGAACCTGCCTTATATCGGTATAGTGAAGTTTTAAAGAGTAAAGGAAGCGGCCGCCATTGCCGTTTTTGCGCGGATGTATGCAAAAATGCGATGCAGCCAAAGGAGGATGCGGTGAATAGAAACGGCAGAGGAATTAATCTGGTCATTTCCCTGTTGCTTGTTGCCATGATGTTGTTTTGGTTTTCCAGCACACTGCGGAGAATGGAGAATACCTGTACACAGGCGGAGTTTGAGCAAATGCTGGATGCCGGTGAGATATCGGGGATTTTGATTGAACAGAACAGGGAAGTACCCACAGGATCCGCCCATATTAATTTGACGGAAGGCGGGGACCGGCTGCTGCATGTGACGGATGTAAATGTTTTGATTGCGCGGCTGGATAAGGCCGGAGTAGAATATATCATCAATGATGTGCCGTCGGAGAATGTTTTTTTGACTTCGATTTTGCCTGCCCTCATCATGGTAGGCGGGATATTCCTGATTTTTATGATGATGAACGCCCAGAATGCGCAGGCAAACGGCGGCGGTAAGATGATGAATTTCGGGAAGAGCCGGGCTCGGATGAGCGTGGCGGGCGACAATAAGATTACCCTTAAGGATGTAGCGGGGCTTAAGGAGGAGAAAGAAGATCTGCAGGAAATTGTGGATTTCCTGAAGGATCCCGCCAAATTTACCAAGGTGGGCGCAAGGATTCCCAAGGGTGTGCTGCTGGAGGGGCCTCCCGGAACCGGTAAAACCCTGCTTGCCAAGGCGATTGCGGGGGAAGCGGACGTTCCGTTTTTCACAATCTCCGGTTCCGATTTTGTGGAGATGTTTGTGGGTGTGGGCGCTTCCCGTGTGCGGGATCTTTTTGAGGAAGCAAAGAAGAACGCCCCCTGTATTGTGTTTATAGATGAGATCGACGCGGTGGCCAGAAGAAGGGGTACCGGCATGGGCGGCGGGCATGACGAGCGTGAACAGACGCTCAACCAGATGCTTGTGGAAATGGACGGTTTCGGCGTAAACGAAGGGATTATTGTCATGGCGGCGACGAACCGTGTGGACATTTTGGATCCGGCCATCCTGCGCCCGGGGCGTTTTGACAGGAAAATCAGTGTAGGCGCGCCCGATGTAGGGGGCAGGGAAGATATTTTGAAAGTTCATGCCAAAAATAAACCGCTGGCGGACGACGTGGATTTGAGACAGGTGGCGCAGACCACAGCGGGCTTTACCGGTGCGGATTTGGAAAATCTGTTGAATGAAGCGGCCATTGTGGCGGCCAAACAAAACAGGGGTTTTGTGTCGCAGAAGGATATCCAGAAAGCGTTTATCAAGGTGGGAATCGGCGCGGAAAAGAAAAGCCGCATTATCTCCGACAAGGAAAAGAGAATTACAGCTTACCATGAGGCGGGGCATGCCATTTTGTTCCATGTGCTTCCCGATGTGGGGCCGGTTTATACCGTATCCATTATCCCGACGGGGCTTGGGGCGGCAGGATATACAATGCCGCTGCCGGAGCGGGACGATATGTTTATGACAAAGGGGAGGCTGCTGCAGGAAATTATGGTATCCCTGGGCGGCCGGATTGCGGAGGAAATTATTTTTAACGATATCACCACAGGCGCTTCCAGTGATATCAAGAAGGCCACACAGTTGGCGAAAAAGATGGTAACCCGTTTCGGAATGTCGGAAAATGTGGGTGTGATCTGTTATGACGACGATGACGACGAGGTGTTCATCGGGCGCGACCTTGCCCACGCAAAAGGGCACAGCGAACTGATCAGCGGGGAGATCGACCGGGAGATTAAGCGGATTATTGACGACTGTTACGCCAAAGCAAAGGAATTGGTTTTACAGCACGAGTCGGTTCTCCATAACAGTGCCAAGCTTCTTTTGGAAAAGGAGAAGATTAACCGGGAAGAGTTCGAGGCGTTGTTCGTTTAGGAGATGAATCTGACAATTTGCACAAAAATTGAATTGATTTTTTGTGAATTTTGTGAATTCGGGGTATGTACAAAATGGGTTGGGTTTGCTATTATAATAGGCGTAACCCCCCCAATACATTATATAGT
>DERU01000188.1 GCA_002361095.1 Lachnospiraceae bacterium UBA3332 | reverse complement strand
GATGAGCAACGGCATCATGGACAATCCCGGGGATTCCAAATACGGTATGACAAAGGAGCAGATGTTTGAAGCCTTCCGGATTTTAAAGGAGAAGGGCGTAGAGCGCTTCGGCATTCACGCTTTTCTGGCAAGCAATACCGTGACCAATGAGTATTATCCTCAGCTTGCAGGACAGCTTTTTCAACTTGCGGTGGAACTGGAAAAGGAAACGGGAGCGGATGTGGCATTCATCAATTTGTCCGGCGGCGTGGGAATTCCTTATCGGCCGGAGCAGGATGCAAACGATATTTTCGCAATCGGTGAGGGCGTGCGCAAAGTCTATGACGAGGTGCTTCTTCCGGCGGGCATGGAAGATGTGGCGATCTATACGGAAATGGGGCGCTTCATGATGGGACCCTATGGCGCGCTGGTGACAAAGGCAATCCATGAAAAACACATTTATAAGGAGTATATCGGGGTGGATGCCTGCGCGGTGAACCTGATGCGTCCGGCCATGTACGGCGCATACCATCATATTACGGTATTGGGAAAAGAAAAGGAAGCCTGCGACCATATTTATGATGTGGCCGGTTCCCTGTGTGAAAATAACGACAAATTTGCCGTTGACCGGGCGTTGCCCCAAATTGACATGGGGGATTACCTTTTTATTCACGACACAGGGGCGCACGGGTTTTCCATGGGATATAATTATAACGGAAAGCTGCGCAGCGCGGAACTTCTGCTGCGGGAGAACGGAGAGGTGGAACTGATCAGAAGAGCGGAGGAACCAAAAGACTATTTCGCGACTTTTGATTGTTTTGCGATCGCGGATGCATTGTGTGAACGGTAGTGGTGGAAGATTGCATATATTCGGGAATAAGCCGTCAAAATTGACGGGAAAAGAACTGACTGAACTGGTCAGGAAGTGGGACCAGGGGGACAAAGAGGCGGGGGAACAGGTAAAAGCCTTTGAAAAGTCCGTTGGGACGGGAGCCGGCCAGACCGCCAAAATCAGAATTTCGCTATATACGCAGGCCGCATATGAGGGGAACCGGCAGGCGCGGTATTGGCTGGGGGTGTCGCAGGCGCAGCTTGGGAACCTGGAAGCTTCCCTGGAGTGGCTGACAGGGCTGGCAAGGGACGGTGATGTAAAGGCTATGCGGGAACTTGCCAAAGGGTATGCTAAAGGCGGCCGTTACGGATACCGCAAGGAAGAATACCGGTATTGGTTACATAAAGCCGCAGAGGGAAAAGATGCGTGGGCGCAGGCAAAACTGGGGCAGATTTATGAAAGGAAAGACGGGGAAAAGTCCCGCTACTGGTTTACACAGTCCGCTAAGCAGGACTGTGCGGCAGGCCTCATCGGTCTGGGGAAAAGCTTTTATAACGAAGCAATGTCCGCGATGGCTGCCGGGACGGAGACGGATCGGCAGAGAAAACTGCAGCATAGGGCGGAATCCTGTTTTTTACGTGCCCTTGACGTAGCGCAAAAGGGAAAAGAGTTTGCGGGGGCCTGTCATGAACTGGGGGTTTTGTATGAGTTTGCCCTGTCGGGGGAAGCCTTTGCCGACCGGGCGGCGTATTTTTATTTTCGGGCCTGGAAGGGCCTTGACAGCAAAGCGGACGGTATGGCCTTTGAAAGAATCCGGAACCGGTATGGCCTGCAGATGGATGAGACGGATTTGGAAGCCTGGGAAAAAGGGATTTTTGGCGAAGAAGTATGAATGGCAGGCCGCAAATACGGCAGGATTAGGGAAAAGGATTTGGGAGAAATAAGCGCATGGGAAAGAAAAGACGCAAAAGACGCAGGAAAGCAGCCGCAGGACAGGGAATACTCATCGGCATGACAGTGGCTGCGGTTTTGGTGATCGCCATACTTGCCGCCATTCTTTGGAAAAGGGAACCAAAGACAAAACCGGCGGCGGGAAATGAAAATCTGCAGGAAAGCATGGGACAGACGGGGGAAAGCGTACAGGAAAGGGAAAGTTCCATGCCTTCGGAAACGGCTGCCGCAGATGTTTCGGGGAGTGAAGAAGCGGCAAAATCAACGGAAGCGCCCGGCGACGGGGAAGGGGGGATACCCGGCAGGGAGGCAGAGGCCAACATGGCGGCGGAAGTGGGCAGCATGGAAGATCGCGAGGATCCGCAGGCTTCTGCCAATGCCAACGGGGAGGCGGACAAAGGAGCCGTTGTGGAGGTGGAAGCCCTGCAGCTTGCGGAAGGGGAAAATGCGCAGGCGACCTTGGGAATTGACGTTTCAAAGTATCAGGGAACCATTGACTGGGCGGCGGTAAAAAACGCAGGCGTGGAGTTTGCCATGATCCGTGTGGGCTACCGGACAAAGGTGAGCGGAATGCTGTATGAGGATCCTGCGGCGCGCTATAATCTGCAGGAGGCTACCAAAAACGGTGTGAAAGCCGGAGTCTACTTTTTCTCTTCTGCGGTGGATGCGCAGGAGGCAAAGGAAGAGGCGGACTGGGTGGCAAGTTTTATCGCCCAATATAGGATTACTTATCCGGTTGCCTATAACTGTGAAGACTTTCAATCGGCGGACAGCAGGCAGCATCACCTGACCAGGGAGGAACGCACGCAGATTGCGTGTGTATTTTTGGATACTATTGCGTCCTACGGGTATACGCCGATGTTTTACGCCTCCAGAAACGAGATGGAGGGTTCGGCACAGTGGGATATGGCAAAGGTGTCCGGCAAATATAAAGTATGGGTTTCCCAATATCCGGAGAATCCGTTTCCCCAGACACCGGCTTCCACATACAGCGGAGTCCACGCCATGTGGCAGTATACGAGCCAGGGGCAGGTTGCCGGCGTGAAAGGACAGGTGGACGTGAACGTAGCCTATTTTGGCTATGAGCAGGAAGCACAGGCTAAGGATGCCACTCCTGCAAAAGTGGTGGAAGCCAATCCGGAGATCGGCATTCGTTTTACCGAGGTGGAGGATACGGTTACGGCAAAGCAGGAGACGAATCTGCGCAACATTCCCACAACGGAGGGGAGCAGCATTGTGCATCTGTTAAAAAACGGGGAGAATGTGCAGCGGACCGGTATTGGGTCAAACGGATGGGATCGTCTGGTGTATAACGGACAGAAAGTGTATGCGGTACACAGTTTTCTCACGACGGATTTGGCGGCATCCCCGGCGGGGGAGGCCGGTGCCTTTGGACAAAGCGGAAAGGATGCGGAAGGCGGCGCAGGCGGAGGGGATGTAACCTACAGGGAAGATACGGATTCGGACAAAGTGGGGGGCATGACGTTTCAGACGGTAAGCGAGGCCGTAACCGCGCGGGATACCGTGAATCTGCGGGATTTTCCCAGTACGGAAACGGGGAACGTAGTGGGTACGCTGCGGTACGGGGAAGCCGTGGTGCGCACCGGCATATCCGGCAGCGCGGATACCGGCTGGTCCAGGCTTTCGGTCAACGGCCAGGTAGTCTATGCTTCCTCCAGACTGCTGGCCACCAGTATGGATTATAAGGAACAGGAGAAAATTACCGCTGAGAATCCGGAAGCGGGCATGCATTTTGTGGCGGCAGCCGGAACGGTGATGGCCAAGGACGGACAAACGAATCTGCGTACCCTGCCTACCACCAATGAACCCTCCGTGGTGGTGGCCACGCTGACAGCGGACATGACGGCGCAGCGGATCGGGATCGACAAAGATAAGGGGTGGACAAAGCTTACGTATAACGGGCAGACGGTCTATGCCGTGACGAATTATCTTACGGTGCTGGAATGACCGGTACGGATCCGACGGACAGGAGCCGGACGGTTTGCTGCGGTTGCGTGCAAAACCCAATGGGGGATGCCGATATGGC
>DERU01000111.1 GCA_002361095.1 Lachnospiraceae bacterium UBA3332 | reverse complement strand
AACAACTTGTTCAGCAGACACTAAATAATTTTGCAAATAAATATATACCACTCCCAACTTACGGTTATGTCTTGCGCTTCTTTCCAAAAGGGAATACAATGGGGAAAAGGGCAAAAATCCGCAATTTGGATTTGCGTAGAAAGCGCCCGGAAACGAGGGAAATCATGAGTGCACAAAAAAGATCCTTTGAAATTGACATGTGCAACGGGCCGCTGCTCGGCAAAATCCTGCTTTTTTCTATCCCGTTGATGCTTTCCGGTATCCTGCAGCTTCTTTTCAATGCGGCGGACATCATCGTGGTAGGGCGCTTTGCCGGACACCAGGCACTGGCTGCAGTGGGTTCCACCGGCTCTTTAATTAACCTTTTGGTCAACGTATTCATCGGTCTTTCGGTCGGAACCAACGTAATGGTCGCCAATTATTACGGCGCAAAACAGGAAACGCAGGTCAGCGAAACCGTCCACACTTCCATTCTGGCAAGCATCGTCTGCGGCTCCATCCTTATTTTGGCCGGTCTTTTTTTGGCCGCTCCGCTCCTGGCCCTGATGGGAACGCCCGACGATGTGCTGTCCCAAGCCGCGCTGTACATGCGCATTTATTTTGTCGGCATGCCCGTGATCATGCTTTACAACTTTGGCTCCGCAGTCCTGCGCGCGATCGGGGACACCCGCAGGCCTTTGTATTTTCTGTTGCTGGCAGGCGTGATCAATGTACTGCTGAATCTGTTTTTTGTCACACAGCTGCACTTGGGTGTGGCCGGCGTGGCCCTTGCCACCGTTCTCTCCCAGGTTGTTTCCGCCGCACTGGTGGTGCGTACGCTGGTCAAAAGCGACGGCTGCTTTAAACTGGAGTTTCGCAGGCTGAAAATTCATCCTGTCAGGCTCCGCCAAATGATCCGCATCGGGCTTCCCGCCGGTATGCAGGGAGCGATTTTTTCCATTTCCAATGTGTTGATCCAATCCTCCATTAACTCTTTTGGATCCGTAGCCATGGCGGGCAGTACGGCAGCCTCCAACATTGAAGGCTTTGTCTACACCTCCATGAACGCGTTTCACCAGACCGCCCTAAGCTTTACCAGCCAAAATTACGGCGCAGGAAAATTGAACCGCATCAACCGCATCCTTTTTCTCTGTTTGGGCTGCGTTACGGCAGTGGGACTTGCGCTGGGCAATCTTGCTTATCTGTTCGGGCAAAATCTGCTGGGCATTTATTCCTCGGATCCGGAAGTTATTTCCTACGGAATCCTCCGCATTTTCTACATTTGCATCCCTTATTTCCTATGCGGAATCATGGATGTGATGGTAGGCTCCCTGCGGGGCATGGGATATTCCATTATGCCTATGCTGGTTTCCCTGACCGGTGCCTGCGGCCTGCGGGTTGTATGGATTCTCACGGTTTTCCAATGGTCACGCTCCCTGGAAACCCTGTTTTTATCCTACCCCATCAGCTGGGGAATCACGGCGGCCGTCCATATACTCTGCTACATTTTCGCCATACGGAAAAAGAAAGCGGTTCTTTCCACACAAACCTAAGCGCTTTATTCCATTTTTTCTCTTAAAATTTCCAACGCCCTATTCAATTGGTTATCCGTTCCGTCCTTCAAATACGGCTCCGATTCAAACGGTACTTCCACATCCGGAGTGATACCGATCTTATGAATATTATTTCCGTTGGGCGTAAAGTAATTGCTCACTGTCAGTTTCACTGCGGAGCCGTCGGAAAGCCGTACAATCCGCTGTACAATCCCTTTTCCGAAAGTCGTGGTGCCCACCAGCGTACCGATCCCGTAATCTTTAACGGCGCCCGCCAAAATCTCGGAAGCCGATGCGCTGTTCGCATCCACCAACACCACCAACGGGATATCCAGTTCGCGCGATCCGTCACAGCTATATTCCTGTCGTTCCCCGTTTTTATCCTCCGTATAAACAATCAATCCCTTTGGCAGCATCATACGGGCAATGTCGCAAACCGTGGAGAGGTTGCCGCCCGGATTGCCCCGCAGATCCAAAATCAGCCCTTCCATCCCGGAACCCTTACAGGTTGCCAGCGCATCGGTAAACTGCCCTACCGTCACGTCGTCAAATTCCTGAATCTGGATATAGCCGATTCCTTCTTCCTTCATCTCGTAAACCACCGTCTCATTGTTCACCTTACGGCGTTCCACATCAAACTCCAGATAGTCCGTTTCGCCCTCCCGGATTACCGTAAGATGCACCTGCGTTCCCTCGCTTCCCTTAATCAGCGCCACGGCAGAACTCAAATCCATCCCCTGCAGCAGGGTATCCCCCGCCTTATAAAGCAGGTCCCCGTCCATCAGTCCCGCCTCCTGCGCAGGCGTATCGGACATGACACGCGCGATCCGGGGCAGGGAAGTTTCCGTATCAATCCCCACCCTTGCACCGATTCCGTAATAAACGCCCTCCGTCTTTTCCTGCAGTTCCTGCATCTCTTCTTCCGAATAATACATGGAATACGGATCCGCAAGAGCCGCAACCATTCCCCGGTACACGCCCTCCTGCAGCCTTTGTGCATCGACCTCTTCCAAATAATATTCGCCGATCATTTGCTCCAGGACATCCATCTTTTGCTGTGCGCCTTTGCTGACCGTGCTGCCGTCGTCCCCGGCAATCCCGGCCGTACTTTTGGCATTTCCGGCCCCAAAAGCCTGATACAGCTGGCTGCCCGCAAAATAGCCGCATCCCAAAAGAAGCGTAAGCATAATCCCCGCTATCATCCCCCCGGCGAAACTTCGTTTATGATTCATCCTTTTCTCCCACTATTTCAAATAATTCCACGGACTGACATAGCTTCCGTTCAGCCGAACGGAAAAATGCAAATGCGGTCCGGTGGAACGTCCCGTAGATCCCACTGCGGCAATCTGTGCCCCCTTCGCTACCGTCTGCCCGCCGGATACATAAAGTTTGGATGCGTGCATATAGACTGTATACAGCCCATCCCCATGGTCAATCATCACATAATTGCCCATGGAACCGTTGTAGGAAGCCGCCACCACTTTTCCGTCATAAGCCGCCAGAATCGGCGTCCCGCTGGGCGCTGCAAAATCCACCCCGTTATGAAACTGCGGCGTATTCAAAATCGGGTGAATCCTGTTTCCGTACTGCTCGGATATTCTTGTATATCCCGGACAGGGCATTTGAAACATGCCGCCGTCATATTTAAGCCGGTTCTGTTCCGCAAGCGCGGCCTTATCTGCCGCTACTGCTTTTTCCAGCGCCGCGATGGTCTCATTCTGCTCTGCGATCTCCGCTTCATAAGCCGCAATGGCCTCCGCCTTGTTATTGATATCCCCCTGAAAAGCCCTGATCTCCTTTTCCTTTTCGGCAATCAGCGTGTTCACGGAATCCTGCTCTTTTTGCAGACTGGCCTCCGCCTCCTCCAGTACCGCCTCTTCTTCCTCCAGCATCTGTCTGCAAAGCTTCATATATTCTACATTCTGTTTATACTCCAGAAGTTTTCTATTATCATATGAACTGAGCCGTTCAATATATTCGGCCTGATTGAGCAGATCGGAAAAACTGCCGGAAGAAAAAAGCACATCCAGATATCTGCCGTTGGGATTCGTCTCATACATATATTTCAGGCGGAGCTTCATTTCCTGGTACTGATTTTCCGCCACCTCCTCCGCCTGCTCCAAATCCTGTCTGGCCTGCGCGACCTCTTCCTTTTTTGCTGTGATCTGCCCCTTGAGTTCGTCAATCTTCTCTTCCAGTCCCGCCAGCTTTTCATCCAATTCCAATACGTAATTTTGCAGATTGCTCTTGGATTTCTCCAGCTGCGCCACCATGGATTTGATATCGGACAAACCGGACTGCAGCTTCTTTCTTTCTGCCTGCGCCTGACTGATGGCCGATTGTTTCTGCTTGATGCTCTCCTCCAGGTTGTTCGCGGCCGTAACCGGCAGCGCCGTCCTTCCCAAAAACACCAGCATACCCGCCAGCAAAATAAACGCGATACCTCTTTTCCTCTTCCTCATTTGCAAACACCTTTATCTCCAAGCCGTTACCGGCAGTCTCAAACCCGCAGATGCTTGCGCACCGTAATAAAACTCCCCAGAAAACCGATCCCCGCGCCAAGTCCCAGCGCAATCGGCAGAAGCGTGTGGAACAGCCCCTCCACAGGCAAAAACTGCATCAGTCCCGTCAATGCCGGAAACTCCAACGCCACATATTCAATGGCTTTCTGGTACAGGACATAAATCGCCGCCAACGGAATCCCGGATCCCACCAGCCCGATCAAAATTCCCTCTATCACAAAAGGCGAACGGACAAAAAAGTCTGTGGCCCCGATATATTTCATAATTGCAATCTCCTCCTTACGGACGGAAATGCCGATTACAACCGTATTGCTGATCAAGAAAACGGAAACCGCCAGCAAAATCGCAATAATCCCCAGGGACACATAGGCCACAATCGCATTGACCCCGGTTAATGTGGTCGCCACCATTTCGGAACGTCTCACATCCCGCACCTGCGGCAGGGATTCCAACCATACCACAAACTCCTGCTGCAGGGAAACGTCTTTTAAATAAATCTCGTAGTTGTCGGAACCTACCAGCGGATTCTCCAGATACACTTCATCCCAGCCTTCCGGAAGGTTTTTCGGCGCCCATTCCGCCCACGCCTGGTCTGCAGATACAAACTCAATCCGGGAAACCTCCTCCCTCTGCCTGATCTGTTCCCCGGCCTGCTCGATCTCCTCCCTTGACAACGTTTCGTCAAAAAAAACCGTGAGGGAGACTTTTTCCTCCGCGTCCTTAATCATATTCTGAAAATTGGCAATCACCGCATAAAACAGACCAAACAAAAACAGGCAGGCGCTGATGGTCGCGATGGACGCGAGGGAAAACCACTTATTCCTGAATATGTTGACCACACCCTGTTTCAAGGTATAAAAAAATGTACTAATCCTCATCGATATATCCGCCCTTTTCCTCGTCGCTGACAACAACACCTTTTTTCATCGTAATGACACGCTTCTGCATAGCGTTCACAATTTCCCTGTTATGGGTCACCACAAGAATCGTCGTCCCTTTATCGGTATTGATTTTCTCCAGAAGCTTCATGATATCCCATGAATTTTTGGGATCCAGATTCCCCGTAGGCTCATCGGCAAGCAAAATAGGCGGATCGTTCACAAGCGCACGGGCAAGCGCCACGCGCTGCTGCTCCCCGCCGGAAAGCTGCTTTGTCTTTGCCTTATATTTACCCGCAAGACCTACCATGGCCAACGCCCTTGAAACGTTCCTGCGGATTTGCTTGGACGGAGTCAGCACAACCCTCTGCGCAAACGCAACGTTCTCGTAAACGTTCCTGTCATTTAAAAGCCTGAAATCCTGAAACACAATTCCCAGATTCCTGCGGAATTTGGGAACCTGACGGTGCTTTAGTCTCGACACATCGGAACCGTTGACCACCACCCTGCCTCCCGTGGGAGTCAGTTCCCGCAAAAGCAGCTTAATGAGTGTGGATTTCCCCGAGCCGCTGTCCCCCACGATAAAAACAAACTCCCCTTTCCTGATCTTAAGGCTTACTTCGTTGAGGGCCGGAACCCCGGTAGTGTACGTTTTACTCACCTTATCCAGAATGATCACGTCATCCCCGTCTCTTCTCTTCTTTTTCTTCTTGTTGTTAAACGCCAAACCCATTCACCATCCTAATAATCAAAGCTTTCCATATACTTCATGTACTTTACCACCATCAGCGCAATCTTAAAGGTGATGGCATCCTCGAACACGCGCAGATCCAGACCGGTGCTCTTTTGCAGCTTATCCAGCCGGTAGACCAGCGTATTCCTATGGATAAACAGCTGTCGGCTCGTCTCCGAAACGTTTAAACTGTTCTCAAAAAATTTATTAATGGTCATCAGGGTCTCTTCGTCAAAGTCATCCGGACTCTTTCCTCCAAAAATCTCCCTGATAAACATTTTGCATAACGGAATCGGAAGCTGGTAGATCAAACACCCTATCCCCAATTCACTATACGCGATAATGGCGCGTTCGTCAAAGAAAATTTTTCCCACGTCCATTGCCATCTTCGCTTCTTTATAGGAACGGCTGACTTCCTTGATTTCCTTCACTACGGTTCCGAAGGAAACACGGCTGTCCGTAATCCCCTCATTTTCCAAATATGCCCGGATAGCAGCAGCCATTCTGTCTATCTCGCGGCTGTTTTCGCCATCCGCCAATTCCTTGACCACAATCACGCTGTTTTCGTCCACGGCCGTGATGAAGTCCTTGCTGTTCCCCGAAAATCCGACGCGCACCAGTTCCAGCACATTGTTTTCCTTGGCATTATCGCATTCGATAATCATGACCGCCCTGTCCGCGTCGGCCTGAATATGCAGTTTTTTGGCCCGGCTGTAAATATCTACCAGCAGCAGATTGTCCAAAAGCAGGTTTTTAATAAAATTGTCTTTATCAAATCGTTCTTTGTAAGCGACCAACAGATTCTGGACCTGAAAAGCCACCATTTTACCGATCATATAGATATTCTCACCGGCCCCCGCCACGATCAGAATATATTCCAGCTGTTGCTCATCGTAGACCTTGAAAAACTGATTCCCCTGTACCTCTTGGCTTTCTGCCGGAGATTCCCCGAAAAAGCGAACCGGCTGCAGATACTTTTCCATTCCCTCCACCGTCGAAGCCACAATCTTGCCGTCCACGTCAACCAAGCACAGTTCCACGCGGGCAATCGCTTTCAAGCCGTCAATGGTGCTCTGCAATATCTGATTAGAAATCATGCCCCTTCTCCTCTCAACGTCATATTTCACAATTCCGTTGCAGCGTTTTGAAATTTTAATACTATACCCTCAATTTATTTTATAGGAAAACATCAAAAAAAGCTATAGGAAACCGCAAAAAATTTATGCAATTTGGTAATAGGGGATTACTGTTCCGCCTTTTCTTCATTATATTCATTTACTTTTTTCCGGAAAAGTTTTTTCTGTATCCGCAGAAAAATATTAGGAGGGGTTTTCCCCGGAAGCCGTTTTTCCGGAAGGGCAATCCACAGTTCCGCGTTTAAAAACTTCCTTCCCGCATGCATCAGTTCCAAATCCGCCGGCCAGGCCATCCGGGAAAGAACCACTGCGGGCGCCGCCGCATTCAGTGCGTTCATGAGCCGCTCCTGCTGCTGTTCCTGTTCGTCAAAACCGCATTCTCCCACAATATTTAAGCCGTCCTGCTGCCCAAGCAGCATCTCTTTCAAAGCCTGCGCCTCTTCCTGCGTATCCGCAAGCAAATAGACCGCCTCCTGCTGCCGCGCCAGCCGCCTTAAAAACTCCCTCAAAAAGACCCTGTCCTCAATTTCCCGGATGCGCCCTGCATTGGCAATCCCCGCCGCCTCCAAAATTTCCGGATCCACGCATAACGTCATATCCGTATCTTCCAGCAGTCTCTTCACCCGTGCATCTTTGGCCGCAAACGCCAGCGTCTGTGTGGTCAGGTACGTTACCGTACTGAGCGCCCCGCTCCGCAAATACCTGTCCGCCCGCCGCAGCGCTTCCCTCGCCGTCATATCCCAAAGGGAAATTCCCAAAATCGAAAATCTCCTCATGCCAGTCCTGCCTCCTCCTGCCCTCTATTTGGCTATTTTGATGAACAGTTCATTGATGCCCTCATAAAAGCCAACCGTGGCTACCGTATGCTCCTCCTCCATTCCGTCGAACAAATACTTTTTGTAATAGGGGGTGGTTTCCAGCAAGGGATTGTCATCCGGATACGGTTCCGGCTCCCCCAGCCCTGCATACCCCCTCCAGGCTTCTATGATTTCGTCCGGCGCAATCTGTTCCCAGTCAAGTTCCGTGCGGGCGTAAAACTCATAAATTCTCCCGTTATCCGCATCGATATACGCATCAATCAGCCGGTTGGATTTATCCGCATTTTTCTGGCTGTCCGAGAGGCTCACCTTCCAAACGGCAATATGATTGCGCGGCTCCAACACGTCAATGGCGGAGTACAGCGACGCTTCATAGGCCGAAGCATCCACCTTTTTGACCGTATCCGGCAAAATTCCCAGTTCCTGAAAGGTTTTGATTCCCTCGTTACAAACCCCGTAAATCTCTTCCCCTGTAATCTCCTTACCGGAAGGCCCCTGCCGGTTTTGCACAAACGCATAAGTCCCGCCCATATTTTGATACGGAAGTTCCCCGTTTCCCCCGGAAATCCGTGCGTTCCACTCACTTTCCGGCAAATTCTGGCCGTTCAGGCACTGCGAAAGCAAAAAGACCCTCTCGTTTCCGTTCAAGGTATAGCGGTATCCTTCCCCCTCTCCCTCTACCGGCTGCGTATGGATTTCGTTGAGCACCCTGCGGTCCTGATACCGCGCCAGCGTCTCCGGCCCCCACACGGACAGGCAGATCACGGCAAGGACACCAAACAGTACACCCATATTCACGATCGCTCTTTTCATGATCACTCTATCCCCTATTCTTCCTTCGCCGCAATGACAGGCAGTACAAATCCAAAACAGGCGCCTTTTTGCGGTTCGCTCTCGATTTCCAGGCGGCTGCCGTGCAGCAGCAGAATTTCCGTGCAAAGGGCAAGTCCCAATCCGGCCCCGTTTTTACTTCTGGAACGGGATTTATCCACCATATAGAAGGCCCGCGTGATTTTGGAAATCTCCTTTACCTCTATGCCGACTCCGAAGTCCCGCACCGCAAAGCGGTATCCTTTTTCCACCCGGCGTCCGGATATCTCAATGCGGCCTCCGTCCTCGGAAGCCTTACAGGCGTTATCTACCAAATTCACAAGCACGGTCTTGATAAGGTCGGCCTCCGCGCGCACTTCCCCCTCTTCATAGTCAAAAACAAATTCCTGCTCCCGGTTCGCCAAAAACATGCCTTTTAAAAAGGAAAATAATGTTTCTGCCATTACCGGCCGCAGGTTTACCTTATGCCGCCTCGTCACAATGATGTCCAACAGCCGCAGGGACATCGCCTCCAGCCTTTTTCCCTCCGTGTAAATGTAATTTGCGGATAAAAAGCTTTTTTCCTCATCCAGCCTGCGGGACCGCAGCATATCCGCATAGCCGATGATGGAGGTCAGGGGAGTTTTGAGTTCATGTGCAAAAGCCGCCACAAAATCCTCCCTGTCCTGTACCTGCTCTTCCAGTTCATGCATATTTTCTTCCAAGGCTCCCGCCATCCGGTTAAAATCCCGGGTCAGCTGTCCCAACTCGTCATTGCTGACACGCCTTGCCCGGTAACCATACTCACCCGCCGCCATCCGTTTGGTCGCTTTTTTAAGCTGCCGGATGGGCCTTGTGAGCCATGAGGCGATAAAATGCATCATACACGCCCCCAAAACCAGCATCACTGCCGTCACCCGCCGGTATACCGCAAACCCCAGGTCCCGTTCCGCAAACACTTCCGAAACATCACGCAGGGTTTCCAGATACAGTACGCGGTCCAGCGCATTGACCGTACTGCCCGTCTGCACGTAATACCGTTCCTCCAGCGCAATCACCTGCCAAGTTCTTGTCTTATCATCCGTCTGCAAAAGCAGCGCATCGTCCGCACCAAAGCCTTCGCTCGCATACAAAACCGCTTTTTGCTCATCGCATAGCCGAAGCAGTCTTCTGGCGCTCTGCCCGGAAGTCTCCAGATTGGAAGCAATCTGCTCCACCGTATGGTCCTGCAGCACATCATATTTGGCCGGAACGTTCAGCGCAGCCGTCTCAAAAGCAAACCGCAGAATACTGTTCTCGTCAAGCGCCTGGCGGGCTTCCCGGGAAAGGGACGTATCAAACACATAATTCACAAAAAAATAACCGGTAAATCCCAGCGCCACCGCCAGTACCATAACCGTGGCAGCCAAAAGTTTCAAGGAAAATTTCATTCAGTCCAGTTCCTCCAAACGGTATCCCACCTTGTAGACTGCCGCAAGTTTTTGCTCCCAGCCCAGCTTTTTGCGCAGTCTCTGCACGTGTAAATCCAGCGTGCGGCTGTCCCCAAAGTATTCCCCCTCCCACACCTTCTCATAGAGGGTTTCCCGAAACAGGGCGATATTCTTATTCTGCATAAAAAGCAAAAGCAGGCCAAACTCCTTGTTTGTCAAAGCCACGGGACGTCCCGCCTTACGCACGCGGCGGGCCTCCACATCCACCGTCACGTCGCCCGCCGTCAGTACCTGGTTGGCCTTATTATAACGGCGCAGCACAGCCTCTACCCGGGCCGTCAGCTCCACTACGTCAAAGGGCTTTACCAGATAATCGTCCGCCCCAAGCTTTAACCCTTTCACTTTATCCTTAACCGCATGCTTTGCCGTGATAAAGATGACAGGTATTCCTAACGGCCGGATATATTCCATAATATCGTACCCGTTTGCGCCCGGCAGCATGATATCCAGCAAAATCAAATCGAACGTTTCTTTCTCGATCCGTTCCACCGCCGCAAGACCGTCCTGCACCGCAGTACAGGAATAGCCCGCCGCAGACAAATTCAAATCAATCAAATCGCAAATCGGCTTTTCGTCATCCACGATCAATATCCGAATCATTTTCAATATACCCCCAATAAGCGCGCGCCTGCCGCACCAGTTCCTCCATCTTCGTATTTTCATCACATAAAAACCGCTTCTTGAACGCCGTATCCGTCGAAAACCCCCCGGTTCTCTGGTAATAAATCTCGTAATCGCTCACGATTTGCTGCTTGCCCGGCTCCGTTTCGTCACTATAGCGCGCCAGCACGACAATATCCTTCAATCCGTCCCCGTCGATGTCCCGGCAGCTAATACCGCGCAGCGCGTATAGATTGTCATGCGCCCCCATCGGCTGAAAGCTCCAGACAATGTTTCCCCGCTCATCAACCAGGTAAATCATGAAAATCTCATAATCCGCAATGGTAATGCCTCCCGGCGCGACCAAAAGCTTCCCCAGCTTTTCAAACTCCCTCGTATAACTCTGGTCATTTGCAATCTGAAACCCATTTTCCAAAAGTTCCGTAAGCGTGGTCGCCGTGTACAAAAACTCCGTCGATTTCCGATCCCGGGCATAAGCCGTAATAAAGTCAATACTTTTATTCATGCCGAATCGATTCATTTTATCGGAGATCCGCCAATCCCGGTAAAAACCGTCCTCGTCTGCAAACAAAACCTCTCCCACCTGGTACGCGCTTCCCGTCTCCCGCATGCAGGAAGCAATCAGTACAATATCCGTCGCGAAATCACCGTTGATATCCTGAAAAGAAACCGCCGAAATCCCACAAACCTGCTGCTTAAGCGCCCCGGTATTCCCGTAATTCATCTCCAGGCAGTCCGTGGCATAAACAATATTCCCCTCCGCATCCGCGAAAAAAAGCGCCAGCCGGTGATACGTTTCCTCCAACGCAGGCAAAAAAACCACTTCCCCAAGGTTTTCAAGCGTCACCTCAAAAACCTGTTCCTCCAAAACCCGAAATCCGTTTTCGCCGACGGCCTCCCGCGTCCGGATCCCCTCCAAACGGTTCCGGTATGCCTGGTATTCCCGGCGTAAATCCCCATGTCCCCCAGAATTTTCTGCAGCCATGACCCGCGCGCCCGGCATCAGAAAAGCACAGGCAAACACCGCCCAAAACAGCAGCGGCGCAAGCCGCAGGACCGTTTCCCGTTTTCCCATATTCCGCTCCCCCATTCCCGGTTCCCACCGACGGCCGGAGTCCGTTTTTATACCGGCCTGCGCAGTTTTAGCGTATCTTTTAGACAAAGTCCGTACTTTTCCACCATACGCATGGCCTCTGCATGCGCCTGCGGGAGCCAAACGGTTTCCGGGGAATGGGCGTCCGCCCCAAAAACCACTTCACAGCCTTCTTCCCCGGCAATTTCCCAAAACGGTTCATACGGATAATGCCTGCCTTCCGCCAATCCAAGAAAATTTATTTCCAGCGGTATTTTGCACGCTTTCGCCCTGCGGATAAGCCTGCGCATCTCTTCCCTATATACCGCCATATCCCCGTCAAAGCAGAGCAAATCCGGATGCGCAAAGCAGGAAAAGCGTCCTGTCTCCAATGCCTCCCCGGTCTGCCTGCAATAAGTCCGCAGAATGTCTGCGTCCTTTGTCCGGCGGCCGCTGTAAGGCCCGTCCTTTTCGTCCCCCACAAAATGCTGCGCCAGCAGGAAATATTCCACAGGGTAGTCCGCCACAATCCGCAAAAGTTCCGAAAAATACGGCAGATAGTATTCCACCTCAAGCCCCAGATGAATATCGATGTCCGTCTTATATGCTTCCTTCAGCGAAAGCACCGTATCCACATATCCCTCCAGCTGCGAAACTGCCATGCGGATCCCGGACACATACCCGTCCGGAAACGGATAAGGCGTATGATCCGAAAAACCCAAAATCTTAAATCCGCCCGCAATGGCCTGCTCCACATATTCCCTCTCCCTGCCGAAGGCATGTTTGCACCTCCAGGTATGCGTATGATAATTGGCAATCATTCCCGCTCCTTTTCCCCGATAAGCCGTTACCGTTTCCGTTTGTCAAAATGATAGCAAAAAGTTTACCCCGGTGGTTATCGCCCACCGGGGTACCGACGCCCATTTATCCGTAAAATCCCGGGCGACAGCCGCTATTCACTTCTTACTGATTTCCAGCATCTTGGCACGCATCGCACCTTCAATCTGTAAAAGTTCCGCCTCCGCTTCCCTGCGCTTATTGCGTCCTTCCTCCTGAATATGCATTACCTCATCCAACGTGGAAATCAGAGTCTCGTTGGTCTGCTTGAGGGTCTCGATATCCACGATCCCGCGCTCCGCCTCCTTTGCGGTTTCCACCGTGGCGAGTTTGAGCGCTTCCGCATTCTTGCGCAACAGCGTATTGGTCATATCCGTCACTTCACGCTGCGCTTTTGCCGCCTGCGCGGAATGGTTCACACCGATTGCCAGCACCATCTGGCTCTTCCATAGGGGAATCGTATTCACCAGCGTGGACTGTATTTTTTCGGACATTACCGTATCGTTGCTCTGGATCAAACGTATCTGAGGCGCCATCTGCATGGAAACCGTTCTCGTCAGTTCCAGGTCATACACTTTTTTTTCGAAACGATTGCACAGTTCCGATAGATCTTTGGCTTTCTGGGCATCCTCCGGCAAACCGCTTTCCTCCGCCCGCGCCAAAAGCTGCGGCAGTTCCTTCGTCCGGACTTCCTCCAGCTTCTTCTTGCCCGCAAGGATATACATGGACAGTTCTTTATAATAATTCAAATTCAGCTGGTACATCTGGTCCAGCATTGCCGCGTCCTTCAAAAGCTGGATTTGATGCCCCTCCAGCACCTTGCAGATACGGTTGACATTCACCTCCGCCTTGGCATACTTTGCCTTCATGCCTTCCAGCCGGTTGGAACTCTTCTTAAAAAAGCCAAGGAATCCTTTTTCCTCTTCCTCTTCGTCAAAGCTTCTCAGTTCCGTTACCACAGACGCCAAATCATTCCCGATTTCCCCCAAATCTTTCGTGCGCACATTGCCCAGCGCCACTTCCGAAAAATCCGCTATTTTTTTCTGGGAACTTGCCCCGTACTGCAAAACCACCTGTGAATTGGTGATATCTATCTGTTTGACAAATTCATCCACCTGACGCTGCTCTGCCGGGGTCAAAATTTCCCGGAGTTTCTCCGCTTCCTGCGCCACCGTCTCCGGCTTTGTCTCCTGCACAACCGCAGGCTTTTGCTCCTCCTCTGCCAAAGGCTCCAGCGTCAGCGTCGGCGCTTCCTGCAGTAAAGCTTCCAAATCCTGTCCCATGATCTTATTCCCCCTCTTTTTGTGCGTCTACCGAGAATTCACTCTTCATATAACCGTCCTGTGCCAGTACAGTCTTTAACACCTTCGCATCCGCCGCCGCCTCAAAGGCCGCATCCTGATACATGTCATCCAGCAGCTTCTCAAAAGCCTGATTGATGGTATCCATCGTTTTTTCAATCTCCGCTTTTGCGGTTCTGATATTGTCTCCCTGCACACCGGCGCGGTCAAAATCCGCATAGGACTCCACCAGTTTTACGGTGGTCGGCAGATAATAATCCATAAACTTACGCATTTGCGGGCATTTCTCCGGATGTTCCTTTAGCACCATGAAAATACGCTGCAGCAAATAGTCCAGCTGGTAAAGTTTGTTGGAAATCACTTCGCCCGGAATCTCTAAATTCAGCTGCCGGAGCCGTTCCATGTAAGCTCGTCCTTCCTGCTCAATCTGCTGCTCCGCAGTCGGATCCGCCCCTTCCTGCACGGTCTCTTCCTCTTCCTCCTGCGCTTCCTGCTCCTGCCGGGTTATATCCGCAAGCTTCGCCTGCTCCCCCGCATACTGCCTCCATGCCTCGTCGCTCAACGCCAGCACCTGTTCTTGGCTATCCAGATGCCCCTCCGTAAAAATCCCGGCGCGCAGCATATCCCGCACATCCCTGCGGGCTTTGCGCACACTCTGCCCGGTACGCGCCGCCAGTTCCCCTATCTCCAGATACATCCGGTCCTTTGCCATCAAAAGATACCGTTCCGCCCGTTTCAGCCTTCCCAACAGGCCGCAGCCCTTTCCCAGCATGGCTGCAAACCCACCGGTTATCAGGCTGAAAGCGACCGTTAAGGACACCCAAGGATTCTCCCCTGCCGCCAGCCATGTAATCAGAAATCCCAGTGTAAGCAGGCTGGAAATGCCCATTCCTATACTGCCGAATACGGTATACAAAATGCCGGCCACCTTACCGGATTTACGCATGTACCGGAGCGAAAGCGCCCTTGTTCCGCTTTCCTGCAAAGCTGTCTGTGACCCTTTTGCTTCCAGCGGCGGCCCGCCCTGTGTCTGACTGGAGTACATGGTTCTGGGAGAAAAATGCATCCGCCGTCCGCTGCGGTACCGTTCCGCATAATCCCTTTCTTCCGCCCCACGCCCGTCTTCCTGACCGCTGCCTTTGGGTTTCCACTCCCCGAAGGGCTTATTGATCCTCTCGTGCGCCTGGTTGACCTGGCGGCGCACTTCTTCCATCGCACCCCCCACTGTGCCTGTCACAATATCGTTAATCTGCCCGAAATCCCCGGTATCCACCGCATCCTGTATCGCCCTGCGGATTTTATCCCCGATCTCGGAAAAATCCTGTCTCTCGCCCATTCTTTATGCCTCTGTCATTATGTATGATTAAAAATACAAATCTTTTCCCACATAAGAATAGCACAAATTTGTTTTCTTGTAAAACCCAACCTATAGAAATTAAGGAATCTTTTAGTTTTTCGGTTACTTTTCACGGAGTGGGGAAGGGCTTGGGCCAAACCGGGGAGCAGACGGCGGGGGAGGCGCGGACGGA
>DERU01000220.1:6678-6915 GCA_002361095.1 Lachnospiraceae bacterium UBA3332 | reverse complement strand
GCCCGATCCGGCATAGCCTACGCCGGATCGGGCAGCGTTTTTGTATGGTGCGGCCAAGTCTGCGGCGGTTGCAAACCGTCCTACTCCGAAGTGTTGTAATACTGCGCCTGGGCATTCCAAAGCTGTGCATACTGTCCCTTCCGATCCGCCAGAAGTTCTTCATGGCTCCCCCGCTGTACCAGCCTCCCTTCGCTAAATACCGCAATGTCGTCACAGAACCGGCAGGAGGAAAGCCGG
>DERU01000220.1:5923-6394 GCA_002361095.1 Lachnospiraceae bacterium UBA3332 | reverse complement strand
AACCGGCAGGAGGAAAGCCGGTGGGAAATATAAATCGCCGTCTTCTCCCCCACCATCCGGTCGAACCGGGAATACACTTCATATTCGGCTTTCGGATCCAACGCCGCCGTGGGTTCGTCCAGTAAAATAAACGGCGCGTCCTTGCACAGTGCCCTTGCAATGGCAATCTTCTGCGCCTCCCCGCCGGACACCTCGATGCCGCCATCGTCATAATCCTTGTACAAAAACGTCGCAAGGCCGTCGGGAAGCCGGGCAAGCCGTTCCCCCAATCCGGCATCCTGCAGACATTTTAAAACCTTTTCTTCCGGATAATCCATGGCGCCCGCCACATTTTCCCCCAAGGGCAAAGGATATAAATATAAGTCCTGAAACACGACGGAAAACAGTCTGCGGTACTCGTCCGCCCGAAATTTCCGGATATCCACCCCGTTTAACCGGATTTCGCCCCGCTGGGGCTCGTAGAGCCTGCAC
>DERU01000220.1:0-5738 GCA_002361095.1 Lachnospiraceae bacterium UBA3332 | reverse complement strand
CTCGTAGAGCCTGCACAGCAGTTTGATCATCGTAGTCTTGCCAGAACCGTTCCTTCCCACAATGGCAAGCTTTTCCCCGACAGACAATTTGAGGGAAAAATCCTTGAGGGCATAATCCGACGCTCCCGGATATTGGAACCAAACGTGGGAAAATTCAATCTCATACGCGTAATCGCTGCGTTTTTCCACCGGAAGCTTTCCCTTGTACATTTCATCCTCCAGTTCCAAAAGTTCCAAAATGGAAAGCTGCCTGCGGCATGCAAGGGAGATCTGTCCCGCCGCCATGGCAATATCGCTGACCGCGCCCACCAGACGGGAAAGCGCCTCCGCATACTGTAAAACAGATCCTGCCTGCAGAGCGCCGGGCAGCGCCACATACGCCACCCAGAAATACGGAAAAATCCGGAAAAAGTGATCCCCGGATGACCGGATAAAACTGTTTTTTCCCAATATCCTTCCGATTCCGGTATCCTCCTCCCGCCTGGGCCCCTGCAGCCGCCTGATCGTATATTCGTCAAACAGTCCATACCCGTCGTAAAGACGCACGTCCTTCCCGTTCTGGTACGAAAATCCCTTCTGCTGCGCAAACCCGTAAACGAAACTTTGCTTTTGCGCCATTTCCTCCTCCGTCTTTTCCCGCATCAAAACTTCGTTGCCTTTCCGTGCCAGACGCAGCTTTGTCCGGATAAAGGCCGCCAATCCGGCCAGATAAAACACCGGAAGAATCCACACCGCCCGCTGTCCGGTACTGCGGACCGCAGGCAAAACCGGAGCCGCCAGCGCCAATGCGCCCGCCAGTCCGAAAATACCGCGCGCCATCCAGTCAAAATTCCAAAAAATCGTGAAAATCCCGGCTCCCCACTCATTGTCCTTCCGGATTTTTTCCTGAATCTGTAAAAGCCTTGGGCTGTCCAACAGGGAAAAGTCCATCTGCATCAGTTTTTGGGACTGCACCAGACGAAAACGGGAGGCGACCAGTCCCCTTTTTACCTCCACCAGCCCCCAAAGCTGTCTTTGCGCCGCCTGACAAAACCAGACCGCTGCCAAAAAAGCGGCAACCGGCCTGACCAGCTGTCCCCAGCCGGCCCCCTGCGCAAGGCGGTTGAGCGTCCAGGCCGGCAGCAGAAGCAGCAAATAATTTTGCACGGTTCCGGTTACGACCGCCAATACCGCCATGGGAAACTGCCATACGTCCAGTTTCCAAAGTACGGTCATCATTTTCCGGATATTTTGCAAATGCCGTTTTACCGGAAGCTTTTCGCATAAATCACCGTTCATCCCCTTTTTCTTCCCCCTTCCCCAAAGGCTTTTCACTGTCCCGGTAATACGATGCCTGCAGGGCAAACATCTTTGCATAATGCTTTCCCTGTGCGAGCAGTTCCTCATGGGTTCCGCACTCCGTAACCTTTCCCCCCTCCAGCAGGACAATCCGGTCGGAAAACCGGGTACTTGCCAAGCGGTGGGAAATAAAGACCGCCGTCTTTTTCTCCGTTATTTTCGCGTAAGCCTCATAAACCTCCCGCTCCGCAATCGGATCCAGCGCCGCCGTAGGCTCGTCCAGTACAAGAACCGGCCGGTCATAGTAAAGCGCCCTGGCCAGCATAAAGCGCTGCAACTGTCCGCCCGACAACTCCACGCCCTCCCGCAGCAGTTCCTTGGTCATATAACTGTCCAGTGAAATTCCCTTTCTCTCAAAAACCTCCCAAAGCCCGGCTTTCCCCAACGCCCATTTTGCCCGCTCCCGATCCGCACATTGCGAGGGCCGCAGGGTTAAGTTTTCCAACACCGTGAAGGGAAAAATCCGGTTTTCCTGAAAAACCGCCGAAAAAAGGCGGTATCTTTCCCCTTTGGACATCTCCTTCGCATCCCGGCCGCCGATCCGTATGGTTCCTTCCCTGGGTTCGTAAAGTCCCGTCAATAATTTCACAAAAGTACTCTTTCCCACACCGTTTTCCCCTACCAGCGCCACCCTTTCCCCCGGGGCTATGTGCAGGGAAAAATGCCGCAGTACATCCTCCCCTTCCCGATACCCAAAGGACACATCGCAAAAATCAATGGAAAGCGCCTGCGGCCGGGCCTCCTCCCCCGCCGAAGCCTCCTGCCGGTTCCCGGTCTGCGGCCCGTCCTCCGGTTCTTCATCCGGCAGCGCACAGTATTCCCGGTAATGCGCCGCCCGGTCGCTGGTCACCAGCAGCAGCTGGATTCCCGCAATCATCTGATTCAAAAAATCACCGAACCCGCGGACGGCGCCGATGCAAAGCACGAAATCCCCTGCCCCGATCTGCCCTTTCGCAACGGCTCCCGCCAGCCACGCATAGGCCGCAAAATCCCGCACGGCATCCATGGCCGCCACCGCGTTTTCCCGCAGGGACTCCTTTTTGCGGATTATAAGCCCCAGCTTTTTCTCTTCCGCAATCACCTTCTGCGCACGGTCGGCCAGCCATCCTTCCAAGCCGAAAATCCGCAGGTCTTTTGCCCCTTTGCGGTTTTGGGAACAGCTTTCCAGCACCTGCCGCCATCTGTCCAGGTTATCCTCCTGCCCCCGCACGCTTTCTTTATACCGCCTTTCCCTCTCCCCAAGCACATAGTGAACGGCGGAAATCGACACCAGCAAAACCAGGATCGCCGGATGCAGATAGCCAATCACCGCAGAATAGAGCACAAAACACAGGGCATGCACAATCAGGTCGGGAAGCGTATCATAAAAGCGCTGGGACACGCTCCAGTCTCCCCCGTAGTTGCACTGCAGGGCCGCAAAATACTTGCCCCTATAATCGCTGTCCTCCGTGAAACGGTACTCTGTCCTGAGAAATTTCCGGAACACATCATACATCAGACGCTCCCTTGTATGCAGCATCATAAAATAGCCGCCCTCCCTCGCCCAACCGCCGATTCCGTTAAGCGCTGCCGCCGCCAGGACAAAACCCCCGATCCCTGCAGCCAGCACGGCCGGGGAAACCCTTTTTTCCACTAAATCCAAAAGCAGTTTCGGCAGATATATGGAAAACAGCGGCAGCAGCACACTGCATCCGATATAGCAGACCGTGCGCACGGCCATTTCCGGGAAGCAGCCAAACAGCTTCCGGTAGTAAAACCACAAATTCCCCGCAAGGGTATATTTTTTCATTTTCCCTTCCCCCTTTCCTGCCATATACTTTACCAGTTTTGCGGGCCCCATAAAGAAAAAAGCATGAACGGTTCTGTCCATGCATGAATGGTATCCTTCGGGTTTTTATCAAAATAACCGGACGCCGCCGGTTTCCGGCGCAGACAACGCTCAAAGAGGCAGCATAACCTCCGCCACAAACACATCGGTTTCATCCTCACAATGCAAATAACCCTGGTATTTTTGCACTACACGATCCAGGCGCATGAGCCCAAACCCATGCCCTGCCCCCCGCTTTGTGGAAAGATACCGGCTGCCCTCCTTCTTAAGGCGTCCTCCCACGGAATTCATCACATAAATATATAACTGCCCTTTCAGCACGTCCAAATATACCCGTATAAACCGCTTTTGGGCATCCTCCACCTTCATGCAGGCCTCCATGGCATTGTCCATCAGGTTGCCGATAACCAGGCTCACATCCACTTCCGATATCCGTAAGTTTTCCGGGACCTTTGCCTTTGCATGAATTTTGATCCCCCTGCTTTTTGCCAGCGAAAGCTTGCTGTTGAGAACCGCATCCACCTTCACATTCCCGCTCTTTATGACCGTATCCACCTCCAGCAGATCCCGGTCCAGTTCATTGAAATATTCCTCCAGTTCCGAAAGCCGGTTCATGGCAAGGTAAGCCTTCATGGTCTGGATATGATTATGGTAATCATGCCGCCATCCCCTCGTCTGGCGGTACATATTTTCCACCTCTTCACAATGCTTCTCTATCAGGTCGTTTTGGTAGCGGTAAATTCTTTTATCCGCCAGATGCGATCCGTAAAAATATCCCGCTGCAAACAGAAAAACCCCGGCCACTCCCATTATGACATAAAACATCCCGTTCCCCCATGCGCCGGAATCAAAAACATCCCGAAACATTTTTCAAACACGCTCTAGTCTGCAAAAAAATCAATGAACCTCCGGTTCATTTCCTGATACATCCTTCTGCTTAAAGGGACTTTCTGTCCGTCATCCATCACCACATCCGTTTTCTCCACCCGGCAGACATGGCTTAAATTCACCAGATAGCAGCGATGGCATTTTACAAACCGCAGATCACCGGATAATTCCTTCTCCAACTGCCCAAAGCTTTTATACACCGTTCTTTCCATGACACCCTGTCCAGTCTGCATGCCCACCAGCGTATCGTGGGCCATCGCGCTTACCCACCAAATCCGTCCGGTCTCCACGCGTTCCGTACCTTTTGGCGTCCGCCATACCAGACGGCATCCCTCCTCTTTTTCTTCCCGAAAAATCCTGTCCAGGCACTGCCACACCTTTTCTTTTGCCAGCGGTTTCAACAAATAGTGAATGGCCGAAACTTCGTATCCTTCCCGCACATATTCGTCCATCCCTGTGGTAAAAACAATGCCCACTGCCCTGCTGTCCTGCCGGATGCGGTGCGCCAATGCCACGCCGTCCATTCCCTGCATCTGGATATCCAAAAACACGGCCGAAAAATCTTTCTCTTCCTCCCACGCAAACAAAAAGGCTTCCGCATTTTCATACTTTTGCACGATACTGTCCGCACACTTTTGCGCCGCCCATTCCCGGATATAAGACTCCAGCAAAAGGGCATGCGCCCTTTCATCCTCCACGACCGCGATTTTCATGCCTTACCGCCTCCCATGCCGTTTGCATCCATCATATCACAGAGGCAAACCTCTTGGCAAGACAGATTAGCCGTCTTTCCTTCCCGGTTCCACCGCGTTCGGTTTCCTGCTTAAATAGAAGCAGTATGCAGCCGAAACCATAATGGTGATCACCATGTAGATATTGTCCGAACGGCTTTCGTCCGCCGCAAACTTTGCAAAAACATCGACCATACCGTGCACGGCAATACAGACCCATAAACTTCCGGATTTCAAAAATACAAACGTAAACAGAAATCCCCAGGCAATGGCAAAAAATACCTGAATTACCGTCTCCGTCCCTCCCTGTCCGGCAAAAAGATTCACAATATGTCCGATGCCGAAAGTTACTGCCGAGATTGTAACAGCCACAAAAACCGGGTCTTTTTTTAAGAGGGCCCGGAACAAAAATCCGCGAAACAGCAATTCCTCAATGAATCCTACCAAAAGCATGGAAAGCACCGCAAAAAATTGGCCTGCCCCGTCATAGGCAATTCCAACGCCTCCCCACAGGTTTCCGGTCATCAAAACCAGCATGGGAATAAAAAATAAATATTCCCCCGCCTTCCCTTTCCATTTGACCAACCCGTATTTTTCTTCCAGATTCCGTTTCCTCACAAAAGCAAAAACCGCCGCCGCAACCGCTGAAAGTCCGACCAGCATCGCTGCGCTTTCATCCCCAAAAGCTCCCCTGATCGGTATACTCACCATACAATACACAGCAATCCATACAACGGCAAACAGTACTTCGTCTTTCTCATATATCCTTCCCATTTTGACTCCCATCCGCCCGCTTTGGCGGGACTTTTCCTCTGCCAAGCAACTGTATCCAATCCCTTTTTCTGCCCTGCCAACCCCAAAAGCGGTCTCCGTAATCGCGGCTTTCCATATTTATTTGGGGTATTGTACGTTTTATTATAATTATTGTTATATAACAAAAATTATATCACTAC
>DERU01000112.1:533-3266 GCA_002361095.1 Lachnospiraceae bacterium UBA3332 | reverse complement strand
CTGTTACGGAGATCCATTTGCGGCCGGTTACTTTTCACGGGGTGGGGGAAAGGCTTAGCCGTTCGGAAGCCGTCTGCTCCTTCCTGCCGCAGGATTCCCGGGCCGGCCGCAAAACCGGTTTCCGCGTTAATCTACCCGCTCGTCTCCCCAGAAAAACAGGGCTACCGTACCGGGGCCCGTGTGGGAGCCGATCACCGTACCGATATCGTTAATACAAACCTTACCGTCCAGATTCGGGAATTTCTCTTCCACAAGACGCGCAACCTCCTTTGCATCTTCCAGACAGGCCGACTGGGAAATATAACACTTTCCGCTATACGCCGTTCCCCCCTGGGCGTGCTGCTCCATACGTTTCACCAGTTCGCGTATCACCTGTTTTTTCCCCCTGCATTTTACCCGGGGAATCAGCCTTCCCTGCGAATCCATATTCAGCAGCGGACAAATGTGCAAAGCCTGTCCCACATATCCCGACACCTTGGAAATCCGTCCCCCCCGAATATAACTGCTCAAATCCGTGGAAAAGAACCAATGGTGCAGACGCAGCTTATTTTGCTCGATCCATTGTGCGTTTTCCGAAAATCCCATACCCGCCCGTTGGTTTTCCAACGCTTTTGTCAGCAAAAGTCCATACCCTGAGGATGCCCCCAGAGAATCGATTACGATCACCCTGCGGCCGGGATATGCCTCTTCCATCTGCGCCTTGGCAACGTTTGCCGAATTCACGGTTCCGGAAATTCCACTGGACAGGGCCAAATGAATCACATCCCTGCCTTCTTTCATGCATTTTTCAAACAGGGCGGCATACTGCTGCACATTCACCTGGGAGGTCACCGGCTGCGCGCCGTCCGCAATCTGTTGGTAAAATTGCTGCGGCGTGACGGAGGCATACAAATCATCACAGTATTCCACACCGTCCATCTGATAATGAAACATCACAAAAGGAACCTGGTTTTGCTCCATAAAATCTCTGCTCATGTCCACAGTGGAACAGCAGGTAATCACATAAGTATCCATTTCTTTTTTCCTTCCTTATCTGATGCCATTTCATCCTTCTATTGCGCATACTCTTTTAAAAAACTTTCCGCATCCATGCTTTTACCGTCCCGCCAGATTCTTTCCAAATCATAAAACAGACGGTTTTGCCTGTCAAACACATGTACAATCAGATCGCCGTAATCCATCAAAATCCAATTTCCGGTCTGGTAGCCTTCCACGCTTTTCACCGTATATCCGGCCCTGCCAAGCTTCTCCTCCACACTGTCAATCATGGCCTGTACCTGATTTTTGCTGTTTCCGCTCGCGATCAGGAAGTAGTCCGCAAGAACGGAAACATGACTGATATCGATCACGCAGATATCTTCCGCCTTTTTATCCTCCAATGCCTCAATTGCGATTCTGGTCATCCCCACAGCCTGTGTCATTCACTCCTGTCCTCCGTTCTTGTAAAAATCATAGGTTTTCTGCGTCATGGAGTCAATTTCCATTTTGCATCTGTTCAAATACTGCAGCGTGTCCTCCAATGCCGTAAGCAGCGCCTGATCTAAATCCACAAAAGCCAGCTTCCGGATCTTTTCCAGATTCGGAGCCTGCCTTCTTCCCGGTTCTATATAATCCGCAATCCAGATAATTTTCTCCAAAAGGGACATGCCGGGACGTCCGGTAGTGTGGTTTAAAATGGCATTAATCACATCCTTGTCCGTCACGCCGTATTTCTTCATGGCCAAAAAACTCCCCACTTTTGCATGCAGCAAAAACGGATTCTGCTCCTCGGCCTTTGTTACCGCAATATTGTGCTTTGCACAGATGGAAAGCCGTTTTTCATTGGTCATGCATTTTGCGCAGTCGTGCAAAAGCCCGGCAACCAGCGCGCTGTTCATGTCCTGCCCATACCGCATGGCAAGCGCGGCCGCCGTATAGGCCACCCCTAAGGTATGTTCATAACGCTTGGCGTCCAATTTTTTTTCCATGGATCTTCGGATTTTGGTAATATCTGACTGCTTCATGGAAGCCCCTCCTAGGCATAATAATGGTTTTGTTCCAAAAAAATCCTGACGTTTTCCGGAACAAGATAACGAACCGAAAGTCCCTGTCTGCATCTGTCACGAATATCCGTGGCGGAAATGGCGATACAAAGGGATGGAAGCATACGGATATCCGCATGGTATTTCTCCGAAAGGTAAGCGGCCTGTTCGCTGACCTTTTGCTCCTGCCAGCCGTCCCGTACAGCCGCCAGCGTCACACAGGCGGAAAAAATCTCCTGCGGATCTTTCCAGCTTTCCATATGAAACAGCGTATCCGCCCCCACAATGTAATAAAGCGCGGCATCCGGATTTTTGCGGCCAATCTCCCGTAAAGTTTCGCAGGTATAAGAATAGCCCTCCCGCTCCACTTCCATGGCGGATACCCTGAAATATGGGTTATCCGCAGCCGCCATTTTCACCATTCCCAGACGCACGGCTTTGGGCAGAATCCCCTCCTGTTCCTTCATATAAGAGCAGCCGCTGGGAACCAGCCAGACTTCATCCAAATTGCAATAAGTGCGCGCAGTTTCCGCCAAAAGCAAATGCCCGTTATGAATCGGGTTAAAGGTTCCTCCCAGAATTCCGATCTTTCTCATCACATATATTCCCTCATGCAAGCGGAAGTTCAATCTTTTTTTTCTCCCGGCTTTCCTTATATAGGACAATTTTCTTTCCTATTACCTGCACAAGAGTCGCACGGGTGCGTTCCGCC
>DERU01000112.1:0-246 GCA_002361095.1 Lachnospiraceae bacterium UBA3332 | reverse complement strand
TGAGTCGCACGGGTGCGTTCCGCCACCATCTCGCCGATTTCCCTCGGATCGTCCATACAGTTTTTCAGGACGGAAATCTTGATCAGCTCCCTCGTACGAAGGGCGTCCCGGATGGCCTCCGTGCCCTCCGGCGTCAGTCCCGCTTTTCCGATCTGGAATATGGGATCCAGCCCGGAGGCCAGCTTCATCAGATATGCCCTTTGTTTACTCGTCAAATTCATTCTAACCCCTCTGCCCGCTTTAGCG
>DERU01000028.1:2498-2756 GCA_002361095.1 Lachnospiraceae bacterium UBA3332 | reverse complement strand
TCTGGGATAACTTAACCCAGGAATATGTCTTTGGAGATAACAATTTTATCAGGTCATTTTATGACGAAGCCTCTGCCACGGAATTTATGCGGGAACTGGAACGCCGGGAAACGGCCCCGCCCGATCTGTCCGGCCAGACCATGACCCGCGAAGGAGATACCATCACGGTCGGGAACGGCGAAGCTACTCATGAGATCGACATTACCGTGACGGACGAGGAATGGGAACAGATCAAAGAAGCAATACCGGAAAGCCAAA
>DERU01000028.1:0-2141 GCA_002361095.1 Lachnospiraceae bacterium UBA3332 | reverse complement strand
ACGATCACAGAGGTTGGGCTTTTCGATATTCATTTAAGCGACCCTTCCCAGCGTTTTCCTGTCTCCAGAGCAGAAGGAAAAGAACAGTTTGAGCGGTTGCTGCAGCGGGATTCCCGGAACGGCGCAATCACCGAATTTCTGCCTGCCAACCTGAAAGAAACCAATGATGATCTGCGGGAGGTGCTGACTTCCAGCCTGTTTACCAGCATGGACAAAGACTATATTTCCGGCTGGCTGCGTTCCGGGGAAGGCAATACCCGGATTGCAAAGAGGCTTTCCGAAGTCTTTGCGGGGCGTGCCGAGACCATGGAGCTTGTGACCGGCGAAACAGCGGACTACTTTACTTCCACTACCGGCATAGAAATAGAGATACACGATAAGTTTTCTTCCCGCCGTTCTGCCTCCTGGGAGCAGACCGCATCGGTTCTTAGGGCTTTGTATCAGCAGGAGCTTGACGGATTTTTCCATGAGCCGGTGCAGAGGGAGGAAACCCGCCTGGAAGGGGAGCCGTCCTATCAGGTGGGGGATAAAGTGATCCTTCCCTATCCTTTCCGGGTAATTTCCGGCACGATAGGTTATATTGGCGAAACGGATGTACGGATTGACACCGGCCCATATGCCTGGAGCCATGAAACGGTCAACCGGGAACAGTTTGAGGAATTTCTGCGCCGGGATGAACGCAATGCCCACCTGTTCCAGACAGATATTCAGGAACCATCCCGGACAGACGTACCGGAACAGCTTCAGCCAGAGATCACGACGGAACCTGTGACGGTCTATCCGGGGGATAAAAACAACCTGCCTTATGATGTTGTGGTGGAGCGGCTCCACATCGAAGAACCGGAGCATACACCGCCAGAGCCTGCAATGCCGGTTCCGGCTTCTGAAAATTTCCATATCACGGATGATGCCCTGGGGGAAGGAAACCTAAGAACGAAATTCCGCATGAATATGGAGGCAATCCATACATTACAGACGATTGAAGCGGAAGGCCGCAGTGCTACCGCCGCCGAGCAGGAAATCTTATCCCGCTATGTGGGCTGGGGAAGTATGCCGGATGCCTTTGACGAAAAGAAAACCGCCTGGGCAAAAGAATATAATGAGCTGAAAAGCACACTGTCTCCGGAAGAATACGCATTAGCCCGGTCATCTACTTTAAATGCCCACTATACAACCCCGACTGTGATTAAGGCCATCTATGAAGCCGTGGAAAGCATGGGCTTTACTACCGGGAATATTCTGGAACCCTCCTGCGGCATCGGCAACTTCTTCGGGCTTGTGCCGGAAAGTATGGCAGCCTCCCGCCTTTATGGTGTAGAACTGGATTCTATCAGCGGGCGGATTGCCAGGCAGCTTTATCCAAAAGCAAACATTGAAGTAGGCGGCTTTGAAAAGACAAAATTTCCGGACGGCTTTTTTGATCTGGCCGTGGGAAATGTACCCTTCGGGAATTATAAACTGTCTGACCGACAGTATGAGCGTGAAAACTTCCTGATCCACGATTATTTCTTTGCAAAAACCATTGATAAAGTCCGTACAGGCGGCGTGATTGCCTTTATCACGTCTAACGGCATCAGCGGCGGCACACTGGATAAGAAAGATTCGCGGGCGCGGCGTTATATGGCACAGAGATGTGACCTTTTAGGGGCTGTCCGATTGCCAAACACGACCTTCCGCGCCAATGCCGGAACGGATATTGCGGTAGATATTGTTTTCCTTCAAAAAAGGGAAGTCCCCCGAATGCCCGGCGAGCCTCTGCCTGAATGGGTGGAAACCGACACGCTGCTGGAAAATGAATTTGTAGGCAGCGATGGCCGGGCGCGTCATGACCATGTTACCCTGAACTGCTATTATCAGGAACACCCGGAAATGGTGCTGGGGAACATGGATATTGTGACCGGCCCTTTCGGGCCGCAATTAGTATGCAATCCCATAGAAGGAGCCGTTTTGTCGGAACAGCTCCATGAAGCGCTTTCCCATATCAAGGGCCAATACCAGGAGACTGAACTGCAGGAGCTTCGTGAAGGGGAAGAAATCGACACTTCCATCCCAGCCGACCCCAGTGTAAAGAATTTCTCCTATGCCATTGTGGACGGGGAGGTTTATTTCCGGGAAAACAGCCGCATGGTAAAGCCTGACTT
>DERU01000206.1:5498-6046 GCA_002361095.1 Lachnospiraceae bacterium UBA3332 | reverse complement strand
CCGCCTGAAACTGCCGCCATTGGGCTGAACTGTTACCCCGGTGGGAAGTCTCCTGTTTTTTTTCGTTGCTTCCGGAAGGGGGGTATGGTATAATCAAAACAGGGGAGGAAACACGGTATGGGGGTGTCCAACCTGAATAATGGAACGGAAAGGGTGATGGGTATATGAAGATTATTATCAGCGGCAAGAACCTTGAGGTCACATCTGGATTGCGCAATGCGATCGAATCCAAGATCGGCAAGCTGGAGAGGTATTTTACCGAAGGCACGGAAGTGTTTGTGACGTTGAGCGTGGAGAAAGACAGGCAGAAAATCGAAGTGACGATTCCTGTCAAAGGGAATATCATCCGCTCTGAGCAGACAAGCAATGACATGTATGTTTCCATTGATTTGGTTGAGGAAATCATTGAGAGGCAGCTGCGCAAATACAAAACCAAGCTGATCGCAAAGCAGCAGTCCGGCAGCAGTTTCCAGCCCTCCTTTGCGGAAAACGATTACGATGAGGATGAGGAAATCAAGATCGTGCGCACGAAGAAGTTTGATATCAAG
>DERU01000206.1:459-5205 GCA_002361095.1 Lachnospiraceae bacterium UBA3332 | reverse complement strand
GAGGATGCCTGTGTGCAGATGGAACTTTTGGGACACAGCTTTTATGTGTTTAACAATGCGGAGACCGATCAGGTGAATGTGGTTTATAAGAGAAAGGGCAATACCTACGGACTGATTGAGCCGGAAGAATAAGCGTCTGACGGCCGGTCGTGGTAAGGAAAGCAATGCAGAGGCGGCGGGGACAGAAGGTTCCCTGCCGCCGTATTTTTACGGTTTTGGATTTTGGCCCGGGTTTGGCGGGGCCGGTATCGGTTTTACGGGAGAGAAACAAATGGCGGCGGTTTCGGTATTGGCCTTTTTGGCATTGGTTCTTTTGTTGGCTTACATTTGGAAGGAAGAGGCGGTGGATGTGCTGCCGGTGGCGGCCTGTATCCTGATTTTGGTTTTGTACATATTGGCGTTTGCACGCAGGCTGTCGGACATTGACCGGATTGGGGGACTGTTTCTTTTGGCGGTTACGGCGTATGCGGGATACCGGTGCAGGCGGCCGCAGACAGTCGGGGACGGCGGGGCGGCAATGCGGGGGGAAGGCGCGAAGGCATGCGTACCTATAGGGGAGTGGCTGAAAAAAACGCTGGGCCATCCGGGCGTAGCGGTGGCGCTGCTTGTTTTTGCCGGTACCGCTTTGCTTGTACAGGGAAGGCTTACGGTCTGGTGGGATGATGTGAATTTCTGGGCGGCGGATGTCAAGGCCATTTATGCGCTGGACGGATTTGCGGCCAAATACGCCAACGCAGCGCCGGAATTCGGGGATTATCCTCCCGGGTCACAGCTGCTGAAATGGTGGTTTCTGCATTTGAATCCGGGCGGTTTTTCGGAAGGGATGATGTTTGCCGGATACTATTTTGGCGTGTTTGTCTTTTGGATGCCTTTTTTCCGCAGACTCAAAGGGAGAAACCCGTTGCTTCTTGTACTGGCAGCCGTCTGCCTGTGGGCGTTTCCAAGCGTGGCGGAAGCGTTTTATTGTCAGGGAATGTGTGCGGATCTGATGATGGCGTCCCTGTTTGGTGCGTTTTTGGCTGCGGTGGCAGACGAAAAGGGACACCGGAAAAGTTTCTATAGGATCCGTCTTGCACTCTATCTGGCGGTGTTGGTGCTGGTAAAATCCGTGGGTTTTGTGTGGGCGGCGTTTGGCCTTGTGTTTTTTCTTGCATGGAAATGGAAGGAAAAAGGACAGGCATGGAGGGAAATGCTGGCCGTGGCGGCGGCTCCTGCCATAACCGGGGGCGGCTGGCTGGTTTTTTGTCTGTCGATGCGCCGGGTGGCAAAGCTGACCGGCGCTGCGCTCATGGCCGCAACGGGAAAGCTGCCGATTCTTCTCCCGGGGACGAGGGGGAAGCTGGCGGCGGCCTATTTGGAGGCATTTGCCTTTTGGCCGCTGCACAGGGGAAAGACTTGGGCGGTGGATTTTTCCCCGCTGGCCATGCTGGTATGGATCTGCTTTCTGGTCTTTTTGTACACGCGCCGCGAAATTCTGACCAAACGGGAGGGAAGGATTTTGGGGATTTTTCTCCCGGTCTGCGGCCTTATGTTTTACGGGATCAATCTGGCGGCCCATCTGAGCATTTTTGCGGCGGAAACCCAATACCTGGAGCCTTTTGCCATGGTTTCTTCCATAGAACGGTACGGCGCGCCCTTTACGGTGGGGGCCTTATATCTGCTGGCATGGATTTTGACAGAGAGAAAGGAGAGCGTTTGTCCTGCGTTTTTGCGGGACAGAAAGGCAGGACGGCTGTGGCGGCGGGACGGTGTTTATCTGGTGTGTTTTGCCTTTGTGGTCTGCGCGGCAAACTGGCCGGAGGTCTATGACGGCCTGTGGGGTTACCGGGCACAGCGGGAAAGCGTGCTGGCGGAACGCCGGGAGATGATCACCGCGGAATCGGCGGTTTTTTTGGACAAAATTTCCGTGCTGGACATACGGGACGGTATCCGTGTTTTGTATTTGCAGGATAAAAAGGTGAGCCAATGGGTGAAGAACGCTTATGTGGCTTATGCGGCCTCCCCGGTTTCCGTGGTTTTCGGCGGTGTGGACTGTGAGACGATGAACGGCATGGAGGTGTGGGAGGCCATGGACGGCTCCCACGCGCAGTACGTGTACTTGGACGCCATACCGGGGAACATGGCAAAGCTGTTTGCCCCTTTTGGGGACGATGTGGAGAGTCATACCCTTTACCGGATTTTGCGGGAGAACGGGCAGATACGTCTGGAGGTTCCAACGTCTTTGCCAGGTTCCGGATCCGGCTGACGGGTCGGCGCTTCCGCGTTTTTTAGGCGGCCGGCGCCAAATCCGGTTCTGCCGTATCCCTTTTTTTCATAAAATGGGAAAAACAGGGTGCAAAACGGGCGGCCAGAATGCGTTTACGAAAATACCAGGCGGCAATCCTGATAGAACTTGTGCTCATTTTGATTTTGGTGAGCGGACGGGTTGTGGATAAAAAAGAACCGGCGGCAGTTTCCGGAAATATAAAAATTGCGGAAGTGAATACGGAGGAAGGGAAAAAAGATACCATCAAGTGGGTGGATTTTACGGTTTCCTGCGAGGCGTTGGAATATGCCTATGGGAGGGACGTTAAGGCCCATGAGGCGGGAACGCAGTTGGACTGGGTCAGTCTGCTTGCCTATACCGCTTCCAAATTCGGAGGCGAATTTGACAAAAAAGCGATGCGGGAGATGGAAAAGGCGGCGGATATGGCGATGGAAAGCGCGGACGCGGAACATACGGCCACGTCCGTTTTGGATGCGCAGGGGGAAGAACTGAAATATTATCCTTATTACAAGGAAGCTTACGGTGCGATCCTTTCCGGAATGGTGGGGCCTTATGAGGTGCAGCGGATGGAGGAGGACGGCAGTGTAAAATGGCATTCGGTCTATGGACTCAAAGCGTATTCGCCTATCGCCAAGGGATTCGGCTATTCGGATTATGACGATTTCGGCGCTTCCCGCAGTTACGGGTATAGCCGGCCGCATTTGGGACATGACATGATGGGACAGATCGGCACTCCGATCATCGCCATCGAGTCCGGCTATGTGGAAGTATTGGGTTGGAACCAATATGGGGGCTGGCGTATCGGCATCCGCAGTTTTGATAAAAAGCGCTACTATTATTACGCCCATCTGCGGCAGAATTATCCGTATCAGTCGGATCTGGAGGAGGGCAGCGTGGTGACGGCGGGGCAGGTAATCGGCTATATGGGTCATACCGGCTACAGTACGCAGGAGAATGTGAATAATATCAAGACCACCCATCTGCATTGGGGGATGGAACTGGTTTTTGACGAATCCCAGAAAGAGTCGGACAACGAAATCTGGATCGACTGTTACCAGTTAAGCCAGTTTTTGCGTAAGCACGCCAGCAGCGTGGAAAAGGTGCAGGGGACGAAGGAGTGGCGGCGTACGCTGGAGATGCGGGATCCGGCGGTGGAGGCGTATGAGGCGGAGGTTACAGAGGAGGCAAGCAATTAAAAGAATTTGAATTTATGTGCCACAAATCTTGAAAAAGTCAAGATTTGTGGCATTATTTTATTATAATTTCAATAAACACTTAGAAACAAGGTTACAAATGCCTTTTACAAGCAAAGCATTAGGATTGTAAGGAGGAAAAGAAGATGGAAAAAACGATGAAGTTACACAGCCGGTTTGGGGAGGGTATGATGTTTCCTTGGAAAACAATACTTATCTCAATAATGGCTGTATGTATATTGGTCTTTGAAGAGAAAGACGAAGAATATTCTGTTAGGAATGATTGCTGTAATGATTGCAGCAGTAGCAGGAATCGTAGCATATAAGTCTACGCATTAAAAAGGAATCTGCGTGACAGATTCCTTAAATAAGGGAAAATCCCTGACGAAGAATGGCATTCCAGTTGCTTTTTTGAAAGAGAAATCTTACAACAATTACCATTTGCTTTTCTTCATCTATTGTATAAAAAGCAAGGTAATTATTGACTATAACATATCGGATTTCCCAGCTTGCTAAAACAGGGTTATCCACAAGACGAAACTTTTGAGGCATATCTGCCATTGAACTTATTTGTTCAGTAGCAACGTCGAGCAGATGGTCTGCAGCAGTAGGGTTTTTAAGGTTAAATTCGATGTAGTCCGCAGCACGCATGATATCACGTTCAGCGGTTGCGGTGATATGGATTATATAACTCATCCGCGGCGACGGCTCCGGATATCAGCCATTGCTTCAGAGAAAGGTCTGGTATTACCGGATGCAATATCATCCATACCTTCTTTGAGTTGGCTATATAATTCAAGGCGACTGGTTAATTCTTCATAGGCTTCAATGCTCATAACAGCAAGGTCGCCTTTTCCATTCTTCGTAATAAAAACTGGTTCGGGATATCTGTGACAAAACGAAGAGATTTCGTTGTAGTTATTCCTTAAATCAGCACTTGATTTGATTGCTGGCATAATGAACACCTCCTTATTTGATAACAAAATTATACACAAATTTCTTTATCTAGTCAAGGTGAAAAATTTTAACAATTCTCCCAATGATTTGCAGGGTTATAAAAACGCGCCCGGCATATACTAGAATCGTAACATGTAAGTGTTACAGTTCACGAAAGCAAAAGGGGGAAGAAATCATGGCAAGTTCTAATACCACAAGTGTACCGGAAGCAAAAAGCGCAATGAATCGTTTTAAGTATGAGGTCGCAAGCGAATTAGGAGTACCGTTATCCGATGGCTACAATGGAAACCTGACATCCAAACAGAATGGTTCTGTCGGCGGTTATATGGT
>DERU01000206.1:0-452 GCA_002361095.1 Lachnospiraceae bacterium UBA3332 | reverse complement strand
CGTTATATAGTCAATGAAAACGTGGAAATATTATATGTCAGTTTTTGTAATTATATTCGATTGACATCCTTTAGGGAGCAATCCGGGCATCAGCCGGGGTTGTTCCAGGTGTGGTGCGTAAATCCGTAGGAAAGCGTAAAGCAGAAAAGAAGGTTGAGTAAATATGGGTTTATTTTCAGACGGATTTAAAGAGCTTAAAAAAGCCAGTGAACCGCTTTATAAGGCTCCGAAGTCCATTCAGGAAACCATAGAAAGGGATAAACTTGGCATTGTACCAGAGCATGTTATTCCTTCATATTGTGAAGCATGGTTTCCGGGTATGGATATTCTCGACTTTATGAATCTTCCTTATGAGCAGGATGAATATGAGCTGATGTTGCCTAAGATTACTTGGCTTGAGGAGCAGGAACAAAAATTATTGAAAAAAATTGTTACTATTCACAGTCGATTTA
>DERU01000049.1:1153-5249 GCA_002361095.1 Lachnospiraceae bacterium UBA3332 | reverse complement strand
ATGATCATGCAGAGCTACGACTTTTATATGTTGTACCAGAAATATGGCTGCAACATGCAGTTTGGCGGGGATGACCAGTGGTCCAATATGCTGGGCGGCACGGAACTGATCCGCAGGAAGCTTGGCAAGGATGCCTATGCCATGACCATCACGCTGCTTTTGAATTCGGAGGGCAACAAGATGGGCAAAACCCAGAAGGGGGCGGTATGGCTGGATCCCGATAAGACGAGTCCTTTTGACTTTTACCAATATTGGAGGAATGTGGCGGACGCGGACGTCATGAAATGTTTAAAGATGCTGACTTTTCTGCCGATCGAGCAGATTCGGGAGATGGAGCAGTGGGAGGGAAGCCAGTTAAATGAGGCAAAAGAGATTTTGGCTTATGAACTTACGCAGCTGGTGCATGGGGACGAAGAGGCCAAAAAGGCGCAGGCAGGCGCGAAAGCGTTGTTCGGCGGCGGTGAACAGGCCCAGATTCCTGCGGTGTGCCTGGAGGAAGAGGATTTTGCGGATGGCGTGATCGATATTTTGGGGCTTTTGGTGAAAGCCGGGCTGTGCGCATCCCGTTCCGAAGCACGCCGGGCCCTGGAACAGGGCGGGGTGTCCGTTGACGGGGAAAAAGTGACGGATATCAAAAAAACCTTTGCCCAAAAAGCACTTGCAGGGGACGGGATTACGGTAAGGAGGGGAAAGAAAAGCTTCAAAAAAGTAACGTTTTCTCCCGCCTGAGAACAGGAGGTATACCAATGAGAAACGACGGGGGCGGCAAAAGGCTGATGGCCTATGTGCCGGATTATGTGGTCTTTGACTTGGAGACCACCGGCGTAAATGTAAAGTCGGATGCGATCATAGAAATATCGGCTGTGAAAGTGAAAGCGGGGCAGGTGGAAGATACGTTTTCCACCCTGGTGAATCCCCAAAGGCCCATTCCGGCGGCGGCATCCTCCGTAAACCATATTACGGATGAAATGGTGGCGGACGCGCCGGATATCGGAACGGTATTGCCCGCATTTTTGGCGTTTGCGCAGGGTATGGTACTGGTAGGACATAACATCCACATGTTTGACATGCAGTTTTTAAACCGGGAATCTGTGGCTTTTGATGGAAAGCCGCTGGAAAACGACTATATCGATACTTTATATGTGGCCAGAAACTGCCTGCCGGGGCTTCCCCGCCACAGGCTGGTGGATTTGGCGGCGTATTTTCAAATTGGGACAAAAGGAGCGCACCGGGCGCTGCAGGATTGTATGATGAACCAGCAATGTTTTGAAAAGATGGCGGGCATGCTGCAGGATATAAGGATCGATATCTGTCCCAGATGCGGCGGTCAGCTGTTGAAAAGGAAAGGGAAGTTCGGCGAGTTTTTTGGCTGCTGCAATTACCCGCGCTGTAGGTTTACCAAAAATATAAGTGCAAATTTGTAAGGCTTCCCATTCATGAAAAGAAAATCCCCTGCATATAGTGTATCAGCACATATGGAAGGGGATTTTTTTATGGAAAATCTGCAGGCGGAGAATTTGTATACACAGAATCTTTACCGCGATATCCAAAAACGGACAGGCGGTGAAATTTACATAGGAGTGGTCGGCCCTGTGCGCACGGGAAAATCTACGTTTATCAAGCGGTTTATGGATGTTGCGGTGCTGCCTTATATGACCGAGGAATCCGATAAAACAAGAGCCCAGGACGAACTGCCCCAGAGTGCGGGAGGAAAAACCGTTACCACGACGGAACCTAAATTTATCCCGCAGGAAGCGGCGGCTTTAAAGCTTGGCGGGGATGTGAATGTGAAAATCCGTTTGGTGGACTGTGTGGGTTTCATGGTGGAAGGGGCGGCAGGACACATGGAAGAGGGGGCGGAACGCATGGTCAAGACGCCCTGGTATGAGGCGGAAATTCCATTCACCCAGGCAGCGGAAATCGGCACGAGGAAAGTCATTACGGATCATTCCACCATTGGGATTGTAGTGACCACGGACGGGAGTTTCGGCGAACTTGCAAGGGATAGTTATGAGGCGGCGGAGGAAAAGGCCATCACGGAATTAAAAAAGCTGCGCAAGCCTTTTTTGGTACTGGTCAATTCCGCAAGACCGTACGGGCAGGATGCCGAACGGACGGCACAGGCAATCCGTGACAAATATCAGGTGGCGGCCATGAGCGTTAACTGCGCGCAGTTAAAAGAAGAGGATATCCGCCATATTATGGAAAAAGTGCTTTATGAGTTCCCGGTCACAACGGTGGAATTTTATATGCCCAAGTGGGTGGAAATGCTGCCTGTTAACCACCGCATGAAAGCGGATATGATCGCCAGGATCCGGGAGATGATGGGAAAAATCAATACCATCCGGGATGTGGCAGAGCATCCCATCAGCCTGTCGGGCGACTATGTACGCCGCTGTATGGTGGAAAACATCAACATGTCGGACGGCTGTATCCGTGTCGTGCTGGATATGGATGACAAATATTATTACGAAATGCTCAGCGAGATGGTGGGGGAGGTCATCGGAAGCGAGTACGAACTGATGGAAATTTTAAAAAACATGGCGCAGATGAAACGGGAATACGCGAGGGTGCTGTCCGCCATGCAGGCCGTCCGGACCAAAGGATACGGCGTGGTGATGCCCCAGCGGAGCGAGATCCGGCTGGAGCGCCCGGAGGTTATCCGGCACGGAAACAAGTACGGCGTGAAAATCAAGGCGGAAAGCCCTTCCCTGCATTTTATCCGGGCAAACGTGGTGACGGAGATTGCGCCCATTGTGGGAACCGAGCAGCAGGCAAAGGATTTGATCGGCTATATTGATGAAAACGGCAGGGACGAGGGGATCTGGGAAACCAACATATTCGGAAAAACCGTGGAGCAGCTGGTCAATGACGGAATCCGCACCAAAATTTCCATGATCGGAGACGAAAGCCAGGTGAAACTGCAGGATACCATGCAGAAGATCGTGAACGATTCCACAGGCGGTATGGTATGTATTATTATCTGAAGGAAAAATTTCTAAGAAACGGCAGGCATTTTTACCGTTCCTTATAGATTGTTGTTGCAAATAAAAAATATACCATGTATACTGGTAAAAGTATAGCGGAAAAAGATTATAAGAAACGGGAGAAGATCATGAATTTACTCAAGAAACTGTTTGCGCCCACAGACATGACAGAAGGCGTGCCCTGGAAAAAAATCACTTTGTTTGCGATCCCCATGCTGATCGGCAACATTGCCCAACAGTTATATAACACGGTGGATTCCATCGTGGTGGGAAAATATGTGGGGGATAATGCGCTGGCGGCGGTGGGCAGCGCTTCCCCTGTACTCAATTTGCTGTTGGTTTTGTTTGTGGGAATATCCACGGGGGCCGGCATTATGGTATCCCAGTATTTCGGCGCAAGACAAAGGGAACAGCTGGCGGGAAGCATCGGTACCTGCATTACGCTTACTGCGGTATCCTCGCTTTTCATTATGGCCGTGGGGCCGCTTGTGACAAAACCCATGCTGCATATGCTGCGCACGCCCGACAGTATTTTGGAATGGTGCGCTTCCTATTTAAATATCCTGTTTATCGGGGTCGCCGGTATGGCGTATTATAATATCCTGAGCGGAATTCTGCGCGGCCTTGGGGATTCCGTGTCGGCCCTTTTGTATTTGCTTGTTTCCACGGTGCTCAATATCATACTGGATGTTTTATTTGTGGCGTCTTTTGACATGGGGGTTGCGGGCGTGGCGTTGGCAACGGCGATTGCACAGGGGATTTCTTCCCTGTTGTGCCTCTGGAGACTGCTGCATATGAAGGACATTTTTGAACTCAGGGGAAAGGATTTGGCGCCGACAAAGAGACATACCATGGATACGATCCGTCTGGGACTTCCTTCCGGAGTGACACAGGCGATCTTTTCCATGGCGATGATTATCGTACAATCTTTGACCAACAGTTTTGGGGAAATGTTTATTGCAGCCAACGTGATTGTCATGCGTGTGGACGGGTTTGCCATGATGCCGAATTTTTCTTTCGGGACAGCCATGACAACTTATGCGGGCCAGAATGTGGGCGCGCGCAAGCCGGACCGTGTGGAGAGCGGCGCCAAACAGGGGACGCTGATT
>DERU01000049.1:682-863 GCA_002361095.1 Lachnospiraceae bacterium UBA3332 | reverse complement strand
CGCCAAACAGGGGACGCTGATTGCGGTACTGGTATCCGCGGTGATCACGGGTATCATTCTTATATTCGGTAAATATTTGATGGGGATTTTTACCAACACGGCGGAACTGGTGAATTTAAGTATGCACCTGATGCGGATTTTGGCGGTTGGCTATGTCGCCATGGCTGTGACCCAAAGCCTG
>DERU01000049.1:0-355 GCA_002361095.1 Lachnospiraceae bacterium UBA3332 | reverse complement strand
GCCATGGCTGTGACCCAAAGCCTGTCCGGTGTGATGCGCGGTGCGGGAGACACGATGACGCCCATGTGGATTTCCCTGATTACCACAGTGTGCGTGCGTGTGCCGATTGCATATGGGATTTCCTGGCTGACCAAAACACCGCAGCTTCCCAACGGAAACAGCGATTGTATCTATATTTCCCTGCTGTTGTCCTGGCTGATCGGCGCGGCAGTGACGGGATTTTTTTACCGGAAAGGGAAATGGAAGAATATGGGATTGAATTGAAAAAGAAAAGGAACGGCAGTTTTAACGGAATAATTTTCAGCTTTAAAACCCCGCCGCAAGCGGATCGTAAGCTTGCGGCGGGGGTTTTTGC
>DERU01000050.1 GCA_002361095.1 Lachnospiraceae bacterium UBA3332 | reverse complement strand
TCCGCATTCCTTCCGCTCCCCCTCTGTCAGCCTCTTTGGCATAACAGAATCATTATAGTATCCGCCAGCGTTTTGGTCAAAACCTTCCTGCAAAGCACCAACGCTACCATTATAGCGGACATCGTCCGCTTTTTCAACCCAATTTATAAACTTTGCAGTACCTCCAGCGTTAAAAACCTTCCCGGCAGGCAATTCTTCCGGTATTGGAGCGCAAGTTTTTCCATCTCGGAAAGGACGGAATCCCTGACGGTAAAGGTGTAAAGTTTGGACACCGGCGCCTGCGCCACAAACTGTAATGCGTAGCGGGTGGCTTCCTCGAAGTTTCCCTCCGGCAGACCCGGAAATTCCCCGTTTAGTACCACCAGCTTAATCTCGAACACACACCGCACAAGCCTGCGGGGCAGGCTGTCGTGGGTGAGCGCGCGCAGGGACTGGTATAAAAGCTTCAGGATATCTTTTTCGTCGTTGTTTTCCCTGGTACAGGAATCACACAGTTCCATAAAATACATACCGTAGCAGGCCGCCTCCATGTCGCCCCGCAGCTGCTCAAAATAGTTGGAAACGGATGCTTCGCAGATTGTGTAAGAAGACTTTCCTTCATATAGGGTAAAGGTGCCAAAAACAAAAGGGCTGACGGCGGCCATCAGCCTGCTGTTGGTTTTTCTTACCCCCTTTGCAAAAGCGGAAATTTTTCCGCGCTCCTTTGTCAAAAGTACCGCCCTTTTGTCATATTCGCCCATCGGCTCTGCCTTGATCACAATCGCCGTCACTTCCACGTATTCCCGCATATCCTATACCATCCTGCCCGCCGTTTCCCATGGATTCCTTAAAGGAACCGGTAAAGGAAGCATCCCCCGTATCAGGAATGCTTCCCGTCTGCTGTGCCCGATTCTGTTTTGTTCCCCTGTATTTAAGATAATCCTCCACTCTTCCCGTATGCAAAAACTGCTGCCAGTAATTTATTTCCTTCATCCTAAGCCTCCCTACGCATTTCTTTCCGTATCTTTTTATGTCGTTAGGGTTCGCTTTTTGGTGTTTTTCTATTCGCACAGTTCCGAACTGGAAAAAGGTGCTATCGGCCGTCAGGCGGCCGGTAACCGCAAACTCACTTATGCTCCGAAGGATTATATCCAAAATTTTTCAACATAAAGTCGCTGCCCCGCCAGTCCTTTTTGACTTTGACCCAAAGCTTTAGGTTGATCTGGGACTCCAGCATGTTTTCGATATCCCTGCGGGCCTGTGAACCGATCTTTTTGAGCATCGCCCCCTGTTTGCCGATCACAATGCCTTTATGGGAATCCTTTTCACAAATGATTGTGGCGTCAATCTCCACCAGTTTTTTCCCAAACTCCATCCGGTCGATGGCCACCGCAATGCCGTGGGGAATTTCTTCCTCCAGGCATCGCAGCGCCTTTTCCCGGATAATTTCCGCCACAATCTGGCGCTGGGGCTGATCCGTAACCGTATCCGCATCATAAAAAGGCTCCCCATACGGCAAATATTTAAAAATACACTGCAGCAGGGTGTCGGTATTGTTGCTGCGCAGCGCGGATACCGGCACAATCTCCGCAAAATCCATCTCCTGCCGGTAGGCGCCGATGGCCTGGGCTACCGTTTCCTTTTTGACCGTGTCAATCTTGTTGACCACTAAAATAACCGGCTGTTTACAGCGGGAAAGCTGTTCTAAAATATACCGGTCCCCCGCGCCGATATAACCGGAAGGTTCCACCAGCCATATCACTACATCCACATCTTTAAGGGTGCTCTCCGCCGCCCTGACCATATAGTCCCCCAGTTTATTTTTCGCCTTGTGGATACCGGGGGTATCCAAAAAAACCACCTGTCCTTCTTCTCCGGTATATACCGTCTGAATCCGGTTTCTGGTTGTCTGTGGTTTGTTGGACGTGATGGCAATTTTTTGCCTGATCAGATGGTTCATCAGCGTGGACTTTCCCACGTTGGGCCTTCCCACCAGGGCCGCAAACCCCGACTTAAACTTCCTGTTTTCCATGTATCTCCCATTCTGCGCCCTGTGCCTGCCGGCAGGCACAAAGGCTGCTATTGCTGTCCGTTTTCCGAATGATCCGGCCGCTGGTTTTCCTGTATCAAACGATCCGCCTGCCCTGCAGACAGTCCCTGCCCCGCGTGACTTTGCTGTCTTGGCGCTCCCGGTATGCGCATTCCGTAACGATTGTACTGTCCGGGATTTTCCCTCTCCTTCTTTTCCCGCCGCTTTTTGGCCTGTTTCTCACTGGCCTTGAGGATTCCGAAGAGAAGCAGGACAAAAATCCCGATCAGTACCGCCAACGTGAAAAGGATCGGCAGGGATATAATCAATTCGATGAAAAAGTTGCTGACGCCGTCCCCCACCCGGTGCAGGTTTCTCGTAAAGCCGTCCCGAATACGCTCCCCTGTGCTTTTTGCCGCATATGGTTCATACTGTTCCACTTCTTCAATGTTTAAGTATACCGTACTGTAATCGACTTTATTGTCATATGTACGCAGCTGGGATTCCATGCTTTCCAGCTGATAGCGCACATCCGTAAGCTGCGCGTTGATGGTAATGATATCCTCTATGGATTCCGCCTGTTCCAGCATAGTCAGCAGACTTTGCTGTTCCGCAAGCAATGCTTTTTTATGGCTTTCCAAATCCACATACTGCAGCGTTATATCTTCCACCGACTCGTTCTTTCTGGTCACATTGGAGTGCTCGGCCACATCCGTCACAAACTGATCCAGCTTTGCCGAAGGGACGCGCGCCGTCAGGTCCGCGCTTCTGGACCGGTAATTGGAAGTATAGCTGCCGTTGTAGACATTACTCTGCTCCAAATAACCGCCAAGTTCCTCCACTTTTTGTTCCACATTTCGAAGAAGCAGGTCGAACTCTTCCGTCTCCACATTCATGTCCACCGTCTTGATCAGTTTGCGGTTTTCCTGTCTGACGGTTTCCGCCCCGCCTTCCTCTTCATATTCAATTTCCTCGGCTGCGGGCGCTTCCGCAGGGGCGGCGTTCTCATAAATTCCCCCGTCGAAAGCCTGACCGGCCGCAGCATAAGTGGCCGTGTCCGCAGAAGCTTCATATTTTTCCCCTCCGCTGCTGCCGCAGCCTGCCAAAACGGCCGCCGCCAAAGCAGTAAACAGCAAATACCCGGCAAATTTTTGACAATACTTTTTCATGTTTTCCCCCATTCCGCCGCACAAGCGGCTTTCACGCCCGGTGGCATGCCCGTAATGGCGCATGCCGGTTCAGATTGCAAATGTCTGCACTAAAACAATGGTTCCAACGCCCAAAAATTCGCCTTCTCTTCTTCGATTTTCCCTGCATTCCCCACCACACACAGGCATTCGTCCGAAAGAAACGCCTTAAGATGCCCCGCCAGGGCCCGGACATCTGCCGCCGTAGCGTCCAAAATCTGATCCCGTTCCGTCTGCAGTTCTTCCGCCGTCTGGTTGGTCAGATAAACGCTCATGGACCGCAGAGCCTTTGCCGCCGGATTCATGGGAATGTCCATTTCACTGATCGTGCCGATGACTGCCTGGGTCATCGCCCGCTCGTCATCCGAAAAGCCTTCCACAAATTGCGGGGCTTCCTCAAAAACACGGATGGTTTTTGAAAGATTGGGATCCCGGTAGGAGACAAAGAAACAATCCCCGCTTTTTCCGAAGCCGCACATGCAGCCATAAGCGCCCCCCCTGACCCGGACATTGTTCCACAAATACTCGTTGCTCATAATCCCTTTTAAGATCCGCAGCACGCCGTTGTAGGCCAGTCCGTCTTTCAGAAAATTTCCTGCCCGGCACACATACTGTACCTGGGAAGCGGAACAAAATCCCTCGTTCTTTTTTTGTAAAACCACCCGGAAAGGCGCGCCCTCCACCGGCCCGGTATACAGCTTATTCTGCAAAGCGCCCGCCGCTTTGGCAAAACGGTCATACTCCGTCTGTCCCTGCGCCGTAAAGTCAAGAAGGAGATTTTCCTTCCGGAAAATCGCCCGGCACAGCCTGTCAAGCTTACCGGGAAGCGTCTGCCGCTCCTGTTCCCAATTGCCGGTCAGCCGGTCCACCAACCGGTAAAAATCCATGCCGTTGATGACCTCCTGCAGCTGCGCCGTCCTGGAAATATAAGACAACGCCCTGCCGCTGGCGATCGTATGCCCGCCGGAAATCATGGCGGACTGCATTTTGGACTTTAATTCCCAAAGAATCTCCGACAACCGCTTCTGGTCTGTGAAATCGGAGGACAAAAGCATCTCCTCCGCAAGGGCAAAGGCCGCTTCCAGCTTGTCAAAAAACGCTTTCCCCTTCAATTCAAAGGTTACCCGCTGCCTGGACAAATCTTTCGCGTCGGTGTAAATATTCGTCACCGGCACAAGGCCGCCGGTCTGCAAATCCACTTCCGTAAACAATTCCCGGAAACTGTAATGGGCGGTATCCACCAGCCCCAACACAGCTTTTAAAATACCCAGATAAGGAAACAACTCCGCCGGAACCTGTCTGCAGTCAAACAACAGCCGGAAATACGCGATACCGTTTGTGGCAATCGGATGATACAGCACCTTGGTTTGCTCCAGACTGCGCTCCTCCAAAATCAACGGCTCAATTTCCCGGCGGATATCTTCACGTGCCAGAAGCGGAATTTTCGCCAGATCCTCCGGACGGTCTGGTTCCTTCTGAAACGCTTCCAATTCCTTTGTCTGTTCTACAATCCTGTCAATCTGTTCCACAGAGAGACCTGCTTTATAATCCGCAAGCCTTTTTGCCAGCGCTTTGTCTTTTTGTTCTGTCAGTCCCTGCACGGGAACAAGCGCCAGCACGCTCCGGTGGGGATTGTGCAAAAGCTTTTTCTCCAGCAGTTCTTCAAAATACCGGCCCTGTACCTTTTCGCGCAGTTTCCGGTATGTGTCGCCCGCCTCTATGTGGAGAAACGCAAGGCGCTCGTCGTACAGCCAGCTGTCCATCACCTGCAGCCCATACATCAGCCCGGCCGGATAAGAACCGAAATCCGCTTCCCGGTATTTGAATTCATAATAGTTAAGCCCCGCCAAAAGCGCCTTTTTATCCAAACCTTCCCTGCACAGCCGCGCAAGCGTCTCCTCAATAATCCGCACAAAATCTTCCTTGCGCGCTTCGTCCGTATTTTTGGCCACGACGGAAAAATACGTCTGCCGGATGCCGTTGTCGAAATCGCTGTAAACATCTTCCCCGATTCCCGCATCCAAAAGCGCCTGCTTGAGCGGCGCGCCCTGCGCGGAACAAAGGGCATAGTCCAAGATATCGAACGCAATATATTCTTCCCGGTCCAGCACATCCCCCACCGCAATGTTGCAGCTTAAATACGTGCGGCCTGCCACGGGCTCCTCTTTGGTAACGGAATACTCTTTGCGCACCTCCACCGGCTTTTCAAAAGGTTTTTGCACCCCGATTTGGGAATCCACTTCTGTTTTGTCAAAGTGCGAAAGATACTGCTCATCCAGCCAGGTCAGCCGCTCCGCCATGTCCATATTCCCGTACAGATACAGATAACTGTTGGAGGGATGATAGTATTTTTTGTGAAAATCCAGGAATTCCCCGTAGGTCAGCGCAGGAATCGCGTCCGGATCCCCGCCGGACTCATGGGCATAAACCGTATCCGGATACAGGGAGGAAACAATTTCCCTCTCCAGCACATCGTCCGGGGAAGAGAAGGCTCCTTTCATTTCATTATATACGACGCCGTTTATGGTCAGTTCGTCGCTGGGATCCTGCATTTCATAATGCCATCCTTCCTGGTAAAAAATCCTGGGCTCCTTATAAATCGACGGATAAAATACGGCGTCCAAATACACATGCATCAGATTGGCAAAATCCTTGTCGTTACAGCTGGCCACCGGATACAAAGTCTTATCCGGATAGGTCATGGCGTTTAAAAAAGTGTTCAGCGATCCCTTGACCAGTTCGATGAAGGGATCTTTCACCGGAAAATCCCTGGATCCTTCCAGCACCGAATGCTCCAAAATGTGCGCCACACCCGTACTGTCTGCGGGCGGCGTCCGAAATCCGATATAAAATACCTTGTTCTCGTCGTCGTTCGACAAAAGAGCCACCCGCGCGCCGCTCTTTTTGTGGCGCAGCAGATAGCTTTCCGAATGTAAATCCTCTATTCTCCTGCTTTCTATGACCTCATAGGCCGTAAGTTCTTCCACTCTCATGCAAACCTCCCCTGATTATACCGCAAACATCAGCAGCGCAAGCTTCGACAAACGCAGTTCTTCCACAATTATGGTGTCCATTTTGTCGTGCAGCTTTTTACTTGACACAATCTCTTCGATCGTGTATTCCCGGCTTTCGTAATGACCGCCCCTGCGCTTTCTGCCGTCTGCAGGCACCCATACGCTCATTTTAAATTTGGCTTTCAGTTCTTTTAACGTCTCATAGGAAAAATCCTGTTCGTTCATAAAAAAAATGTGATCTTCCATTTTTGTGTCCGGCGCCACATCCTTTAATAGATAGTGTCTGACAACGGCTTTCCATTTAAAAGGCATATTCTCATTTACCAGCATTTCCCCGTATGTCCACCTGGCCCCGATATAGAAATCCCCAAAACTCTGTACGATATACTTAAAATCATTCTCCGCCATCAAACCGTTTCCTTCGTATCCAAAAATTCAATACTGTTGGCCGTAATCCGGACCGCCTCCAATATCTGCCCCATTGTCATTCCGGTTTCATCGGCAAGTTCCCGTACCGTCACCTTGCGTCCCAGCGCTTCCGCCATTTCCTTTGCGCGATCCAGCACGGCATTGGCTTTGCCCGCCAGCTTCCGGCCGGTATTTTTTTCCTGCGCATTTTCCTGAATATATGTTTCCATGGCTTCCATGATCATGCTGGCCACCGTCCCCTCTGCCTGCATGACATTTTCCGCACAGTCCAGCATTTCCACCGCCATGGTCAGCGCAAGATTCCCTTCCCCGATCAGATCCTCCAAAAAGACACCCTGCCCGGCATACAGCTTGGCGATTTCCGCAACTCTTGGCAAAAACAACGCAATCATACGCCGCTTGGCATCCGGATCCTGCGCCATGGCGGAGAGGATGACCGCCTCTATCTCTCCCTCCGACGTTTCCCCGAAACCCTCCAGACTCTGCAGATAGTCCTCCAAATAATCGGCCTCTTCCTCCGAGAGTTCCTCCAAAGCTTCCCTGGATTCCCCCACCCCGATATGCTTGGAGGCAAGATATTCATATACCATGGATAGATGCTTTTCCCCCATGGCAATTTGGGCCATGTCAAACTGCTCTGTTATCTGCTGCTTTGCAATCCGGTTGCCCTGCCTTCTAGCCAGACTGCAAATTTCCTCCAGCGCCCTGGAAAACGCGGCCTCCTGTCCCATATACCCTCCCTGCCCTGAAACGGCAGCCGCCCGGATACTGCCGGGCCGCCTCCAAACCGGTCATTTGATATGCTCATGCGAAAATAAATGGTTTTGGCAATATTCATAATTGCCGTTACACTTGGAGCAAAACCTGAATTCCAGATCGTCCCCGTCCTGCTCCGTCCTGCCGCAGATCGCACATTTGTGCTTGGTCACGCCCCGGTGTTCAAATTCCGCAGAACGCATTTTTCTCTTGAATTCGTGACGCATCTTCACCTGTCCCTTGGAAAGCTGCATCCTTCCCCTGGATTGGATGAAAAAGATTATAAAATTCAACAGGGAAAAACCGATTACAATCCAAGTGGAAATACCGCCCTGAATACAGTTGACCACCAGCATAATCCCGTAAATAATGCCCAGCCATTTTACTTTGATGGGGAAGAGGAACATCAACAGTACCTGTACATTGGGAATGCTCGCCGCGCATGCCAAAAAGATGGACATATTGATGTAATAAGTGGAAAACTGCCCAAAATAAATCAGGCCGTCCCTGCCGACCACATATAGCCCGGGTGTGGTGGTGGGCATCGCCCCCCGCAGCACACAGTACAGATACAGTACAAAAGCGCCCACGATTGTGAATAATATACCGGAAAAGATATACAGATTATATTTGTAGGTTCCCCAAATCTGCTCCAGCAAATTTCCAAGGGAATAATACAGATACAGCATGATCAGTACAAAAATGATATTGGAACTTTCCGGCGGAATCAACACCCAGGTCACAAGCCGCCAAATCTGTCCCCGGAGAATCCGGTACGGATCCAACGTCATATAGAAAAAAATGGTGGGGGCAATCATCTGCAGCACATACCCGATGCCGTAACAGATAATCAGATACATCGTCAGATTGGGAACCGCGTATTTTTGCAGCTTCCATTTCAGCCTGTTGCGTCTGCTCCTGTTCATATACCAAAACTTCCTTTCCTGAAACGAAATTTGCAGGCAGCGTTTGAAAAACCTGCCATACTTTTTTATAACTGTCCTCTATTCTATCATTCCCCGTAAGAAAAGGCAATCACGGAAAAGGGAATTTATTTTTGTTTAAGAATTGGCAGTCATTGTAGTTTCTTCCATTCTTCATGAATTCTCATATAGGTGGATCTGTTGCACAAAAAACGCACGGTTTCATTCATATTCTTTACACGAATCAACTCATTAAACTCTATCATCCCCAAAGAAACCACGAGTTTGGAAATAAACTCGTCTATAAAAGAGGAGGATACCGTCTGCACTTCCGAAAAATCAAGTATCATCGGCGCCTTCATACGGCTCAATGTGTTTTGCACGTCGTTTCTGAGTTCAAATCCCGCTTCCCTCGTAGCCGTTCCGCGGCAGTTTTCATAAACGTTATATAAAACAGTATTGTCCTCCTGCCACATATCATCCAGGCGGATATCAAACCCGTCAAATCCTCCGATTGTTTTAAACGCATTCTGAATATTCACTTCATTCATCAAATCCAACTGAAAATCGATGATGGTTTCATTATTTTGGGGGGACAAAAACGGAATCCGTTCAAATTTTTTGATGTTTCCGTCCTTTGAAAACATCATCGACGCCGACCCGGATGTAATCGTCAGCAACCCCTTATTTTCACAAATGATCTGGTACAATCCGTATAGCCCGTTTCCCTGTCCCTTACCGTCCCCGACTCCCTCCTGAATGGATAAGGAAAGCGCGTCAATCGGTTTTTTAGGGGAATGGGTCGATTCTTTCAGCGTATTATAGATTCCCACGCCCGCGTCAAAGACACAAAAAGCGACATGCTTGGTTTTTTCATGGAACTGTGCCATCACATATCCGTTATCCGTCTCTCCGTGCAGCAGCACATTATCCATCACTTCGTTGATACACCATATCAGACTGTCAATGACGCCTTTGCTGCAAGTTTGCTGACGGCTGATCGCATTAATATAAGCCTGCGTCAGGGCGGCCACCTGTCCGTATTCATTATAGCGGTATATTTTATCAAAGGGATTCCGCTCCTTTTCCAGCGCTTCTTTCTCCTCGTATATCGGCTCGGCAAAACCGCATTGAAACAAGTAATTATCCGGCGAAATTTCAAAACAAAATTTTATTTTTCTGACAGTTTTGTAATATTGGATAATGCCGGAAATGGGAACGCAGGCGTTGGGAAATACTTTCTCCCCCAACCATTTGATCTTTACCTCCTGGTATCCCTCCCGGTCGATTTCTTTCATAATCCATATGAACTGTGAAACACATCGCGGATGGTGCAGTTCGTAAACCAATATGGTATTTCCTTCCCTGACTATGGATTGTTTCATATTCCCGTTATCATGCGTTTCGGCTTTCATGTTGCCAAATTACCTCCTCCGAAAATAGGGTCATTGTGTTTATCATCCATGCCCATATATGCCCTGCACCAGTCTGACCACACCTTCCTGAACCATTTTGAATTTGCAGGAAAGCTTCCGGCCTTTCATTGCAGACATTTAATTCCTGCTTTCCCCTAAGTAATAATTCAGTATATCACAAAAACTGAATT
>DERU01000085.1:4617-9508 GCA_002361095.1 Lachnospiraceae bacterium UBA3332 | reverse complement strand
TCCGCCCGGTCCGCATGCCTGCCTCCCGCCTGAAACTGCCGCCATTGGGAGCTGAACGTTACCACGTTAGCGGATTTTTCATTGCTTTTCACGGGGTGGGGAAGGGCTTGGGCCAAACCGGAAAACGGAGAACGGAGAGCGGCGGGGGAGGCGCGGTTGCCGTCAGGCAACTTTTTCCTTACGCGCGGGTACGCATCACCGTCTCATTTTATACGATAGGAAATGAAATTTCCTATTGTACAAAAAAACGCCACCCGCAGGTATTTTTCCAATACCTACGGGCGGCTGTCATCATTTTTCCTTTATTTGGCCGCTCTCGCCTCTTTGATCTTCTCGGTGAGGGCAGGAACAATCTTATTCAAGTCGCCCACTACGCCGTAATCCGCCACTTCAAAAATCGGGGCCGTTTCATCTTTGTTGATCGCAATGATGATGTCGGACTCTTCCATACCCGCCAAGTGCTGGATGGCGCCGGAAATACCGATGGCAAAATACACATGGGGACGCACGGTCTTACCGGTCTGTCCAACCTGCAGATCCTTGGGCTTCCAGCCGGAATCCACCACCGCACGGGAACAGCTTACGGTTCCGCCGATTGCCGCCGCCAGATCCTCCAGCAGCTTGAAGTTCTCCGGGCTTCCCACGCCGCGGCCGCCGGATACCAGAATCTTCGCATCCATGATATCTTCTATATCGGAAACCGCTTTGACGATCTCCATAATCTCCACATACTTATTATCAGGCGTAAAGCCGGGATTAAACTCCTCAATCACAGCCTGCGCGCCTTCCACACGGGGCGCTTTCTGCATAACGCCGGGACGGACGGTCGCCATCTGCGGACGGAAATCCGGACATGCGATGGTGGCAATGGTATTGCCGCCAAATGCGGGACGGGTCATGAGAAGCTGGTTATGCTTCTGTTCCTTGCCCGGAACCGGATTCATCGGGAAGTCACCGATTTCCAGCTGTGTGCAGTCTGCCGTCAGTCCGGTATGGATTCTGGCGGAAACACGGGGACCCAAGTCACGTCCGATAGCGGTAGCGCCCACCAGCATAATCTCGGGTTTATATTTCTTGATCACCTCCGCCAATGCATGCGCATAGGGTTCCGTCCTGTATTCCTTCAATTCGGGATCATCCACAACAATAATCTGGTCCGCGCCATACTCGGCCAATTCCGTGCAGAGATTTTTCACCCCGCTGCCGATGAGAACCGCCGTCACCTGTGTGCCTAAATCTTTTGCCAGATCTTTTCCCTTGCCCACCAGTTCCAGGGCAATGCCGCTCAAAGTATTGTCAACCTGCTGCGCAAAGACAAATACGCCTTTATATTCTTCTAAGTTCATCACATTCACCACGCTTTTCCTTTATTTATTAAATGACATGTTTTGTCAGCAACTTATCCATAATATAATCGACAGACTCTGTCGGGTCAAGAACCACTTTTTCCCCGGCGCCCTTGCGCACCTTGTCGGATGCCTTGGCGATCTGTGTCGGGGAGCCTTTCAGGCCCAAATTGGAGTCTTCCACATCCACCAGCTTATCCCTTCCCCATACGGTGATCTCTGTGTTGTACGCATCGAAAATCCCGCCGGGCGTCATGTAACGGGGCTCGTTCAACTCTGCCAGCGCCGTAATCAGACAGGGCATTTTTGCCTTAAGGACATGGTATCTGTCATCGAACTGACGCTCCACGATTACGGAATCGCCGTCGATCTTAATGTTCTGCGCATAGCTGATTACAGGAAGGTTCAAATGCTCGGAAATCTGCGGACCAACCTGTGCGGTATCGCCGTCGATTGCCTGCCGTCCCGTGATAATCAGATCGTATTCCAAATTGCGGATTGCGCCCGCCAGCGTCTGGCTGGTCGCCCAAGTGTCCGCACCGCCCAGCACCCTGTCCGTTACCAAAATGCCCTTGTCCGCGCCCATCGCGATTGCCTCACGCAGGACTTCTTCCGCCTTGGGAAGACCCATGGTCACGACGGTCACTTCCGCACCGTACTGGTCTTTTAACCTCAAAGCCGCTTCCAGGCCCGCCTTATCGTCGGGGTTCATGATTGCGAGCATTGCACTTCTGTCCAAGGTTCCGTCGGGATTAAATTTCACGCCGCCCTTGGTATCGGGAACCTGTTTTACACAAACAACGATTTTCATTGTATGATTCACTCCTTATTATTATTGTATACTTGTCACCGCATGGAAACGCGTCCTGCCGGAATGCCCCGTCAGGATACCGCCCGCAAAATTATTTCAGGAGGGCGGAAGAAATCACCATTCTCTGCACTTCGCTGGTTCCTTCGTAAATCTCCGTGATCTTCGCGTCACGCATCATGCGCTCCACATCATATTCCCTTGTGTAACCGTAACCGCCGTGCAGCTGTACGGCTTTGGTGGTGACTTCCATGGCAACCTCCGCAGCATACAGTTTCGCCTTCGCCGCTTCCACGGAATAAACCTTCTGGGTCTGTTTGGCCATGGCCGCCTTGTAAACCAAAAGCTGTGCCGCCTCCACCTTGGTGGCCATGTCAGCCAGCTGGAACTGGGTGTTCTGGAAAGCGCCGATCGCCCTGCCAAACTGCTTTCTCTCTTTTACATAGGAGACGGTGGATTCCAGCGCGCCCTCTGCGATACCCAGCGCCTGGGAGGCAATTCCGATACGGCCGCCGTCCAACGTATGCATGGCAATGTTGAAGCCCTTGCCCTGCTGTCCCAACAGATTCTCTTTCGGAATCCTGCAGTCCTGGAAAATCAGTTCATATGTAGAGGAACCGCGAATACCCATTTTCTTTTCCTTCGTGCCGAAAGAAAAGCCGGGCGTTCCCTTTTCCACAATAAACGCAGAGATCTCTTTCATCTTCTTGCCGCGCTTTTCAATGATGCCCGTCACCGCAAAAATGATATATACATCCGCTTCCTTGCCGTTTGTGATAAAGCATTTGGAACCGTTGAGCACCCACTCATCGCCTTCCAGCACGGCCTTGGTCTGCTGTCCCTGCGCATCGGTACCGGCTCCGGGCTCCGTCAGGCCAAACGCGCCCAGCTTCTCACCCTTTGCCAGGGGAACCAGGTATTTCTGTTTCTGCTCCTCGGTGCCGTAGGTCAGGATGGGATCACAGCAAAGGGAGGTATGCGCGGAAACGATAACGCCCGTGGTTCCGCAGACCTTGGACAGTTCTTCCACGCACATCGCGTAAGTCAGGATGTCACAGCCCTGGCCGCCGTATTCCTTCGGAACAGGAATCCCCATAAAGCCGGCCTTGACCATTTTCTCGACAGTCACCCTCGGAAATTCTTCGGTCTCGTCCACTTCCTGTGCCAGAGGCTTCACTTCTTTTTCGGCAAACTCTTTAAAAAGCTGTCTTGCCATTTCATGTTTCTTATCCAGCATAAAATCCATGTCTATCTTCCTCCAAATTGATTTTGTTTCCTGTCACAGTCCGGCCCTGCCGGACCGCAACCTATTATTTTCTATAGTCGTAGAACCCGATACCGGTCTTTTTCCCCAGCTTTCCTGCACGTACCATCTTGCGAAGGAGGGGATGGGGACGGTACTTGGGATCGCCGGTTTCGTTCTGCAGTACTTCCATAATCGCCAAAACGATATCCAGGCCGACCAGGTCACCCAGCGCCAGCGGCCCCATGGGATGGGATGCGCCCAGTTTCATGGCTGTGTCGATATCTTCCACGGAAGCGATGCCGTCCGCGTAAATACCGATTGCCTCGTTGATCATGGGGATCAGAATCTTATTCACGACAAATCCGGGGGCTTCTTTGACTTCCACCGGAGTCTTGCCGATTGCAACGGAAATATCTTTGATCTTCTGTACCAGATCGGCGGGGGTATTCTCTCCCGCAATCACTTCCACCAGTTTCATCCGGTCCGCAGGGTTGAAGAAATGCATGCCGATCAGCGGCCTGTCAAGACCCGCGCCCATCTCGGTGATGGACAAAGAAGAGGTATTGGACGCAAAAATACACTCGGGTTTCACAATATCCATCAGTTCCTTAAACGTGGACTTCTTGATTTCCATTTTCTCGGGCGCAACTTCAATGACCAGATCGCAGTCCGTGCAAATATCCTTTAAGCCGCAGGTCACCTTGTTCATGATCTCTTCGCCTTTTTCCTGGCTGATCTTTTCCTTGCCTACCAGAAAATTAATATTCTTCTGGATTCTCGCCTTGCCGCCTTCCGCGAACTCCATCTTGATATCGCAAAGACATACTTCATAACCGTCTGTCATTGCAAACGCCTGCGCAATGCCTGCGCCCATTGTTCCGGCACCGATAACGCCAACTTTCATTATGTTGTCCTCCTGTTTGTTTGATATGCTTCTATTCCTGTCGTCCGCGCGCGCCGAATGCGGCGGACAATTTTTGCATAACGCTTCCTTCCGGTCCGGCGTCCGCCGCCAAAACCGGACCTTTTTAGCAGTTTTTAAAAGGCTCTTTCACCTTCTCCTTATTCTTATCAAGGAAAAATGCCATACCGTACCTTTGATCCTGCGTTTCAAAGCAATCGCCAAAAAGCTTCTCTTCTATTACGATTGCCTGATCCATATCCACATCCAGCCCCTCGTTGATCGCTTTCTTGCAGTTGCGAACCGCGATGGGCGCATTCTTCGCAATGCCCGCCGCCATTTTCTCGGCCGCCGCCATCAGTTCCTCCTGCGGATATACCGCATTCACCAGACCGATGCGGTAAGCCTCGTCCGCCTTGATGTTGCGCGCGGTATAAATCATCTGCTTGGCCATACCGGCGCCTACCAGACGGGCCAGTCTCTGGGTACCGCCAAAACCGGGCGTAATCCCCAAACCGACTTCGGGCTGTCCAAACACCGCATTCTCGGAGCAGATGCGGATATCGCAGCTCATGGAAATCTCACAGCCG
>DERU01000085.1:0-4388 GCA_002361095.1 Lachnospiraceae bacterium UBA3332 | reverse complement strand
CAGCTCATGGAAATCTCACAGCCGCCTCCCAGCGCAAAGCCGTTGACCGCCGCGATCACCGGAATCGGGAAAGTCTCCAATTTGCGGAACACATCGTTGCCCTTTTTGCCGAAAGCCTCGCCCTCCGCCTTGGTCAGAGTACTCATCTCACCGATATCCGCCCCCGCCACAAAGGACTTGCTTCCCGCACCGGTCACGATCAGGCATCTGACCGTATCCAAATCCACCTGATCCAGCGTCTTGTCAATTTCCTCCAAAACCGCAGAATTGAGTGCGTTCAAAGCCTTCTCACGGTTGATGGTCAGGATCGCGTAACTGCCTTTGCTTTCATATAATACGTATTCCATCTTCTTACACCCTACCCTTTCTGTGCCCTGCGCTACAACGGCCCGGACAAACCAAGCGGTTATCCTGCGTCAGACATAGCGATGAGAATGCCCGTGACAAAGGACATTCTCATTGCCTGCGCCGTCCGCATGCTGCGAATGCAGCCGGCACATGAACCGTAACGTTTAGTCTCTCTCCACGATCGTCGCGCAGCCCATGCCGCCGCCGATACAAAGCGTTGCAAGACCTTTCTTCAGATTCTTTGCTTCCATCTCGTGAAGCAGCGTTACCAAAATACGGCAGCCGGAAGCGCCCACCGGATGTCCCAGCGCAATTGCGCCGCCGTTGGGGTTGAGCTGTTCATCCCTGAATCCCAAATCCCGCTGTACCGCGATGGACTGCGCCGCAAAAGCCTCGTTCGCTTCAATGACATCAAAGTCCTCAATCTTCATGCCGGTCTTGTCCATGACCTTCCTGGTCGCCGCCACAGGACCGATACCCATGATGGAGGGATCGACGCCCGCAAGGGCTCCCGCCACCCAGGTCGCCATAGGCTTCACGCCAAGTTCCCTGGCTTTCTCTTCGCTCATGACCACGATGGCCGCCGCGCCGTCGTTGATGCCGGAGGCATTGCCCGCCGTCACAACGCCGTCTTTCTTAAACGCAGGGCGAAGTCTCGCAATTCCCTCTGCCGTAGTGCCGGGACGCGGTCCCTCATCCTTCGCAAAAATAACGGTTTCTTTCTTCTTTTTCACCTCAACAGGGACAATCTCCTTATCAAACGCGCCGGACTCCTGTGCCGCAACCGCTTTCTGCTGGGATTTGGCCGCAAATACATCCAGTTCTTCACGGGTGATTCCCCACTTCTCGCAGATATTCTCCGCCGTAATACCCATGTGGTAGTCGTTGAACGCATCCCACAGAGCGTCATGCACCATGGTATCCACCAGTTTGCCGTCGTTCATCCTGTATCCGTAACGGCCCTGCATCACCGCATAAGGAGCCATGGACATATTCTCCATACCGCCGGCCACCACAATGTCGGCATCCCCTGCCGCGATCATCTGGGCCGCCATGTTGACACAGTTCAAACCGGAACCGCACACCACATTGACGGTAACCGCAGGCGTCTCAATCGGAAGTCCCGCCTTGATGGATGACTGGCGTGCAACGTTCTGTCCCTGTCCTGCCTGAATCACGCATCCCATATACACCTGATCAACCTTATCAGCGGGAACGCCTGCCCTGTTTAACGCCTCCTTAATGACGATTGCACCGAGATCCACTACCGGTGTTGTGCTGAGAGTGCCGCCCATCACGCCGATTGCCGTACGGCAGGCACCTGCTAATACGATTTTCTTAGCCATGTCTTTTCCTCCGTTTGAATTTTAGAAAATTTGAAATGCATGCTTGGGTTTGTTAATTTTTTGTCATTTCCCATTGCTTCTATTATATCATAGCCGACCATACAGGGCAAGGAAAATTTCGCCCTGCCCGCCGCCTTTGTGTAACAGTTCAGACAGGTCTGACCTGTTACCCGCCCTTCCCCGCCCCGTGAAAATTACAGGGATTTTCCTGAAAGCTGCCCCAGCGTCTGTTCAAACACGTCGAAATATTGTGCAAAGGTTTTTTTGCAGCAAGACGGGTTTAAAATGCGCACGCCGGGCGTGCGGAGCCCGGTAAGGGCGAATGACATCGCCACCCGGTGATCCTCATAGGTTTCGATTTCACAGCCTTTTGGCGTACCCGGATAAATGGTCACCCCGTCCGGCATTTCCCGAACCGAAATGCCAAGGGCCGAAAGGTTTTGGACGATTGCCCGGATCCGGTCGCACTCCTGCAGACGGATATGCCCGATCCCTGTAATGGTGACAGGCGCATCCGCAAAAGGCGCAATGGCGGCCAGTGTAAGCGCCTGATCCGAAAAAGCGGACATATCCACCGAAAACCCCCCTTTGAGTTTTCCCCCTGCCGGGCCGGTGACTACAATATCCCGGCAAACGTCTGTGGATTCCCCATCGTCCTCCAGTCCTGCCGCCACAGCGCCCATGCGGACAAGAACCCTTAAAAACGCAAGATCCCCCTGCATCGTAAAGCGATTGACTCCCCTGACGGCCACTTTTGCCCCCAGCAGGGCCGCCATCGCATAAAAATAGGCGGCCGCAGACATATCCGGTTCCACCTCATAAACCAAGGGTCTGTATGATCCCTCTCCCGAAAACCGGTATTCTATCTGCCCGTCCAAAGTCTGCCCTTTTTCCACCGGTACCCCGAACCTGCGGATCATTTCCGCCGTGAGATCCACATAACGCAATCCGTGGCTACCCGTGACCGAAATCCCGGCACTTTTCCCAAGCGTCCCCACTGCGATCAGCAGGGCGCTCAAAAACTGTGAACTTTGGTCTATATTTACCGTAAAATGATCCGGAATGCGGCTTTTATCCGCAACACCGGTCACGCGCATCGGAAAATGTCCTTTTTCTTCCATACAGACCACCTTTGCGCCTGCGTTTTCCAACACTTCAATCAGGGGCTGCATGGGCCGCTTCTGCATCTGCAGGGAAGAGCGCACCGTACAGACGCCGCCGGAAAACGCCAGCATCGCCACCAAAAACCGGGCGGCGGTTCCCGCGCTGCCCACGTAAATTTCGGCATTTCCGTTCGGTATCCTCCCGCCAAGCCCCTTTATGGTCACGTCGCTGCCAAGTCCTGCCGATGCCGTCTTTTTTACCGACAATCCCAAATCCCCAAGACACTTTAGAAAATATTCGGCGTCGTCACTGGTCAGGCATCCCCGGATCGTACTTTCCCCTTCCGCCATGGCTGCCAGCAATAACGCCCGGTTGGTAATGGATTTGGAACCGGGCACCTGTACCCGCGCCAAAACCGATCCGTTCATTTTTTCCGGACATACCACCTCATAGATTTGCTCGCTCATTCCTGCTCCCCGTCAAAAATGCCTATTTCTCCCGCCATTGCTCCATCCGTTCATTGGACCAAACCACCTGATTGCGGCCATACCGCTTGGCATCATACAGCATGGCGTCCGCAATTTTTAGATGCGTATCATATCCGTCGCCTTTTTTGGGCACAATCGTGATTCCGCCGACGCTGACCGTCACCCAAGGGGAGATTCCCCCTTCATGCGGAATGTGAAGATCCTCCACAGCCTGCCGGATTTTCTGAAAATGCTGAAATGTGGGAAGGGCCGCGCTGTCCGTCACGATGGCCACAAACTCCTCTCCTCCGTAGCGGGCAAAAAAGTCCGTGCCCCGCTGCAGATTGGAAGACACCGCCCCCGCTACGGCCGCCAGGACTTTATCCCCTGCCGGATGACCGTATGTATCGTTATATACTTTAAATTTATCAATATCAAAAAGGCAGACGCTAAACGAACGTCCCAGCCGGATGGCCTCCTGCCATTTTGCAACGCAGTACCGGTCATAATACCTTCTGTTGGCAACTCCTGTCAGTTCGTCATACATTGCCATATGCTCGATTCTTTTCTGATACTGGTACAGCTTGATATGGGTATGGATTCTCGCTTTGAGTATCGGCGGATGAATCGGCTTTGCCACATAATCCACGGCGCCCAGCATCAATCCCTGCTCCTCGCTTTGTATGTCGGAAAAACCGGTAATCAAAATAACCGGGACATGCTGGGTTACGATTTCTTCCTGTAGCTTTTTAAGCAGCGTAAAACCGTCCATCCCCGGCATCACAATATCCAAAAGGATCAGGGAAAATCCTCCCTCTCTGGCATAGGCAAGGCCTTCCTGCGCCGTATGAACGGTTGTAATTTCGTAGTCGCCTTCCAGGCTGGAGCGAAGAAGGTTGGTCTGTACAGCGCTGTCGTCAATGATCAATATTTTTTCCATGCCGTATCTCCTCATAAACAGTCTCTGTGCAAATTGCCCGTGTCTCGTTATGCTGTTTTCTTTCTCCGCATGCTATTATAGCATATGGGAACAAAAAATGAAAAGCCTTATTTGATTTCTGTGAATCTATAAAGTAACAGTTCAGCCCCAATGGCAGCAGCTTCCGCCCGGTCCGCGTGCCTG
>DERU01000163.1:17599-18150 GCA_002361095.1 Lachnospiraceae bacterium UBA3332 | reverse complement strand
AGACAGAAGAATTATTTCGGAATGTGATGACGAATAGTAAATTCTTATACAGTGCTTTTTATCAATTTAACAGTCGGGATTTAATGGCTTTTTTTGAGTCAGAAGGGCTTCGGTTGAAAACTGAGCGTGGAAATCGGGTATTTCCCGAATCGGACAAGTCTTCCGATGTCATTCGGGTATTGGAAAAAAAGTTAAGACAGCTTGGTGTTGCCGTAGAATTAAATCGCAGGGCCCAGCATCTGAATGTTGAAAACGGTGTCTGCACGGGGGTTACAGATGCTTCCGGACGCAGAGAGAACGCAGACTTTGTGCTGCTTGCCACAGGCGGTTTTTCCTATGCCTCGACAGGTTCTGACGGAGATGGTTACCGGATGGCGAAAACCGTGGGCCATACGATGGTGACACCGAGACCATCTCTGGTTCCGATGGAGACGGAAGAAAACTGGTGCCGGGAGCTGATGGGGCTTTCTCTCCGGAATGTATCGGTCGTTCTCAAAAAAGGAAAGAAAAAACTGTATGAAGATTTTGGTGAGATGCTGTTTACCCATTTC
>DERU01000163.1:1905-17308 GCA_002361095.1 Lachnospiraceae bacterium UBA3332 | reverse complement strand
GAGATGCTGTTTACCCATTTCGGAGTGAGCGGGCCTTTGATTCTCAGCGGAAGCGCTTATTGCGGACGGCTGAAGGATTTTGAGGATGTGACTCTGACAATTGATTTAAAGCCGGCGTTGACGGCAGAACAAGTGGATGGACGGCTGCTTCGGATTTTTGAGGAAAATAAAAATAAACAATTTCGGAACAGTCTGGCTGGACTTCTTCCGAATAAGCTGATTCCGGTGATCATCCGTCTTTCAGGTATTGACCCATATAAGCAGGTCAATCTTGTATCCAGAGAAGAACGGATACACCTGGGATATTTATTGAAACATCTGGAGATACATATCCGGGGCTTGAGAGGATTTAATGAGGCAATCATTACCGGAGGTGGTATTCGGGTCAAAGAGGTGAATCCGAAGACAATGGAATCCAAAAATATTAAAAATTTATATTTTGCCGGTGAAATTCTGGATGTGGATGCGTTGACCGGTGGATTTAATTTACAAATTGCCTGGTCAACGGCATGGCTGGCAGCAAAAAGTATGTTGGAGGTTTTGGAAGATGAGCTTTAATATTGCCATAGATGGTCCGGCCGGCGCCGGAAAAAGTACCATAGCAAGGGCGGCTGCGCGGAGCCTTGGCTTTTTATATGTGGATACAGGGGCGATGTATCGTGCGATTGCGCTGCATTTGCTTCGGAATCATGTGGAAGCGGAGAATACGGACAAAATTGAAGGGCTTTTGGCAGACATGACGATCCGTATTGCCTATTCCGGCGGTGAACAGCAGATTATCTTAAACGGTGAAAACGTTACCAGCCAGCTTCGGAAGGAAGAAGTCGGCAATATGGCTTCAAAAAGTTCGGCCATTCCAAAAGTCCGGGAAAAACTGCTTCAGCTTCAGAGAGATATTGCCCGGGACAATGATGTGATCATGGATGGAAGAGACATAGGAACCTTTGTCCTGCCGAATGCGGATGTAAAGGTTTATCTGACAGCCAGTGTGGAAGAACGGGCGAACAGGCGTTGCCTTGAATTAAAAGAAAAGGGAATCGATGCGGATATTGAAAAGATTGAGCAGGATATCCGTACACGGGATTTCCAGGATATGAATCGCAGCATAGCGCCTTTGAAGCAGGCGGAAGATGCGGTAGTTATTGACAGTTCCCGTATGTCCATTCCGGAAGTCATGGACAAGATCGTTGATGCGTTTCAGGAATCATTGAAGTTGAAAGGATAGATTTTTTATGGATGTCATACTGGCAAAAAGCGCCGGATTTTGTCCGGGTGTAAAACGGGCCGTCAATATGGTTTATGAGCAGACGGAGAAATGCCGGGGAAGAGAGCCGGTATATACCTATGGGCCGATCATCCATAATGATGAGGTCGTTAGGGATTTGGCGGCGAAGGGTGCAGAGGTCATACATTCGCTGGAAGAACTGGATGATTTGCCGAAAGGCACGGTGGTCATCCGTTCTCATGGGGTTGCGCGTTCTGTCTATAAAACGATTGAGGCAAAGGGGTTTCATATAATCGATGCAACCTGCCCTTTTGTCAAGCGGATTCACAATATTGTAGAAGAACAGGGCAGGGATGGCCGTAATATTATCATTATCGGTGACCCCGATCATCCTGAGGTGCAGGGGATTCAGGGATGGTGTCTGACACCTTCGACTGTGATACAAAGCGTTGACGAAGCCGTGAAATTTTCCCAAATGAAAGGGGAAAAATTGTGCATAATATCGCAAACGACATTTAATTACAATAAATTTAAAGAATTAGTTGAAATTATTGAGAAAAAGGGTTATGATATAATTGTTTTAAATACGATTTGTAATGCCACGAAGGAGCGGCAGGAAGAAGCCAGCGGCATTGCTTCAAGGGTAGGGGCGATGATTGTCATCGGTGACAGGAAGAGCTCCAATACCCAGAAGTTATTTGAAATATGCAGCAATGCATGTGAGAATACGTACTACATACAGACACTTGGCGATTTGAATGTGAATCAATTAAGGTCCGTGGAAACAGTAGGTATTACAGCAGGGGCATCCACGCCCAACAATATAATTGAGGAGGTTCAAAACAATGTCAGAATTAACTTTTGAACAGATGCTGGAAGCATCACTGAAAACAATACATGCAGGAGAGGTAGTCGAAGGTACGGTCATTGATGTGAAGCCTGAAGAAGTGGTGCTCAACATCGGTTACAAATCCGACGGAATTCTTACCAAGAATGAGTATTCCAATGATTCAAGCATTGACATGACCCAAGTCGTAAAGCCTGGTGATACGATGGAAGTCAAAGTACTGAAAGTAAACGACGGCGAAGGCCAGGTTTTACTGACCTATAAGCGCCTTGCTGCAGACAGGGGCAATAAGCGGATTGAGGAGGCGTTTAACAACCATGAAGTGCTGACCGCAAAGGTTGCGCAGGTTTTGGACGGCGGCCTGATTGTCGTGATGGAGGAAGTCAGGATTTTCATTCCCGCAAGCCTTGTATCGGACACGTATGAGAAAGACCTGACCAAATATGCGAATCAGGAGATTGAATTTGTCATCAGCGAGTACAATCCCAAGCGCCGCAGATATATCGGCGACCGCAAGCAGCTGATTATTGCGAGAAAAGCGAAGCTGCAGGAAGAACTCTTCGCCCGGATTCAGGAAGGCGATGTGGTGGAAGGCGTTGTGAAGAATGTGACGGATTTCGGCGCGTTTATTGACTTGGGCGGCGCGGACGGACTGCTGCATATTTCCGAAATGTCCTGGGGCAGGATTGAACATCCCAAAAAGGTATTTAAGGTGGGCGATAAGCTGGAGGTTTTGATCAAGGAGATCAACGGCAATAAGATTGCGCTGAGCCTGAAGTTTGAGGATCAGAATCCTTGGAAGGATGCCGATTTGAAATATGCGGTGGGGAATATCGTTACCGGCCGGGTGGCGCGGATGACGGATTTCGGTGCCTTTGTGGAACTGGAAGCGGGGATTGACGCGCTGCTTCACGTTTCCCAGATTGCCAAGGAGCATATTGAGAAGCCTTCCGACGTTCTCAAGGTCGGGGAAGAAGTCACGGCTAAAGTGGTGGACTTTAACGAAGCGGACAAGAAAATCAGTCTGAGCATGAAAGCCCTGCTGGCGCCGGAGCAGAAGAAGGAAGCGGAGGATGCGGACGTGGTGTCCGTTGATATCGACGCTGTGATTGCCAATCAGGAGAACGAATAGTTTTACCGAAGACGGTGGTATAAGGAAACCGCTGTGTGGAGCGAATCTTCACATAGCGGTTTTTTCATGCGGCTAAAAACTTTGTATCCTTTTTAGGGACATGTTTTGCGCAGGCTTTTTAAGATATTATGGATGTATTGCTTCTGAAGGGCCTGGTTGGAGAAGAAGGTGTCGTCTGCCATAAACCAATGGTTTCGTTCCGGGAAAGCAGGGCCAAACAGGGGAAGACCGTCCGGAAGCGGCAGAAAGGCGGGAAGGAAGCGGCCGTTTCTTTTGGTGTAGCAGGTTTCTTTTGTGGCAGGCATGCGCCGGGATTTATCCACATATATTGCTACAGATTTATGAATTGCCTGATCCTCCTGCGGCAGGTAAGCATAATTTTTATAATCCGGGTAGAAGTATTTTAATTCGCCTGTAAAGACCGGCAGCTTCAATATTGCGGTCCGTTCCCTTGCGGAGAGGAAACATTGTCCCAAAATGTCTTTTTGTCCCCGGCAGGCAAGCGGGACAGGGAGGGGAAAATCGGCAGTCAGACGTATCAGGCATTCCGTTTTCTGCCGTGCGGATGCATCTGCGGTATCCTGCAGCCGGATTTCCTGCGGCACAAAGCGGCCTTCCTCAAAAAGTAACGGAATGGCCATGACGGAATATAGCTGCATCATGCCCACGAGATCTTCCAGGTTGTGCCGCAATAAAATTTGCAGCAGTGTTTCGTCCTGCCGCTCCCCGTACGTTTGGTAAAGTTCTATGAGCTGTCCGCCTGTGTAGGGGTCTTCACGGTTCAGACCGATATAGGTTTCCAACTGTCTTAGGCGGCAGCCCGGAAGGTGCATCAGGTTTTTATAGGGACGGATTGCCTTATAGATATCACACTGGCTTTGGGGCGCAAACAAGGGAAGACCATGCTTTTTGCTTCTTTCCTGCAGAAAGGGAATGTCAAAGGCCAGGCCGTTGAAATGGACGCAATGTAAAAAGGAAGCCGCAAATGCGAAAAACGCCTGCAGCACCTCTTTTTCCTGTGCGGGGGATTGGGCAAAGTACTGACGGACACACCATTGCCCTTTGTGAAAAAAGGCGCATCCGATTAAATAAATAAAAGCGTTTTTTGGGGAAAAGCCGGTAGTTTCGATATCCAAAAAAAGTATCTGCCGGGGAGATTCCCAAAATGTTTGTAAATGGCGGGTTTTGTCGGCGGGTATGTTGTAATCTGTTGTTTTCATGGATTTTGTTTTGCGTTGGCATCGGTGAACGGTTACTGCGGTTTGACTTATCATATGTAAGAGTTCAGCCCCAATGGCATCGGCTTAAGGCGGTCCGCGTGCCTGCCGCCCGCTTTAAGCCGATGCCATTGGCCAGACCTGTCTGAACTGTTACTATCATATCACATTTTTTGATTTTTCTATAGCAATTTGTCGAAAAAAATAGTATGATAGAGATAGTTTGTTGTAACAGTTCAGACAGGCCTTGGGGCAAAAACGATTTTGGAGAGGAAGGAAGGGGAGAAGAATGGCCAAGTTGACATTTTTAGGCGGCATTCATCCCTATGACGGGAAGGATTTATCGAAAGATAAACCCATGAAAGAGGTGCTTCCCAAAGGGGATCTGGTGTATCCTTTATCCCAGCATATCGGCGCGCCTGCGGTTCCGGTGGTCAAAAAGGGCGACAGGGTGCTGGCAGGACAGAAGATTGCGGAGGCACAAGGATTTGTGTCCGCCCCGGTTTACGCGACGGTTTCGGGCACCGTAAAGGCGATTGAGCCCAGGCGCGTGGTAACCGGCGACAATGCGATGAGCATTGTGGTGGAGAACGACGGACTGTATGAAGAGGTGGAATATCCGCCTGTTGTACCGGTGGAAAAGATGAGCCGCGAAGAGATTGTGGCCAAGATCAAAGAGGCGGGAATTGTAGGAATGGGGGGCGCGGGATTTCCGACCCATGTAAAGATGTCTCCCAAGGAACCGGACAAAATTACAACGGTGATCGCCAATTGCGCGGAGTGTGAGCCGTACCTGACATCGGACTACCGCAGAATGATAGAAGAACCGGAAAAGCTTATCGGCGGCCTGAAGGTGATTTTGCATTTGTTTCCCAACGCCAAGGGAGTGCTGGCCGTGGAAGACAATAAACCGGACTGTATCGCACTTTTGCGAAAGCTGACCAAGGAGGAGGAAAGGATTTCTGTGGCGGCTGTAAAGACCAAATATCCGCAGGGATCCGAACGGCAGCTGATTTATGCGGTGACCGGCAGGGCGATCAATTATGAGATGCTTCCGGCGGATGTGGGATGTATTGTGGACAACGTGGATACGGTGGTGGCAATTTGCCGCGCAGTGAACGAAGGAAAGCCGCTGATGAACCGCATCGTGACGGTGACGGGGGATGCGGTGGCAAACCCACAGAATTTTATTGTACGCATCGGTACGAATTACCATGAATTGATTGAGGAGGCGGGCGGTTTTTGCAAAGAGCCGGAAAAGATTATCTCCGGCGGGCCGATGATGGGATTCGGCATTTTTGATTTGGATGTTCCCACGACAAAGACGGCTTCCGCCCTGCTCTGCCTTACCCACGACGATGTTTCGGCCGCAGAACCGTCCGCCTGTATTAATTGCGGGCGCTGCGCAGAAGTTTGTCCCGGGCGTGTGGTGCCCAAGCTTTTGGCGGAATACGCGGAACGCTATGATTTTGAAAATTTTGAGAAATACAACGGACTGGAATGCTGTGAGTGCGGCTGCTGCAGTTACATTTGCCCTGCCAAACGTCCGCTGACGCAGGCGATCAAATCCGCGCGTAAGCTTGTGCTTGCCGAGAAAAAGAAGAAAAAATAGGAGGAAAGGGCAATGAGTGATTTGAGGAAGGTATCGTCCAATCCCCATATCAGGGCCAAGGATACAACGGCAAAAATCATGCTCACGGTGGTGGTCGCACTGCTTCCCGCGACACTTTTTGGTATCTATAATTTTGGACTAAGGGCGCTGCTTATTATTGCGATATCCGTTGCAACAACGGTTTTGACGGAATATTTGTTCGAAAAAATCTGTAAAAAGAAAAATACGACCGGAGATTTTTCCGCCGTGGTGACAGGGCTTTTGCTGGCGCTAAATCTTCCGGTTTCCGTGCCGTGGTGGATTCCGGTGATCGGCGGCGTATTTGCCATTTTGGTGGTAAAGATGTTATTTGGAGGGCTGGGGCAGAATTTTATGAATCCGGCGTTGGCGGGCAGGTGCTTTTTGCTTTTGTCTTTTCCTTCCATAATGACTAATTTTGAGTGTGACGCCTATACCGGTGCGACGCCCCTGGCTGCGATCCGGGCCGGGGAGGGTGTGATGGTGCGGGACATGATTATCGGGCGCACGGCGGGAACCATCGGGGAGACTTCGATGATAGCCATTGTGATCGGCGCTTGTATCCTGATTTTGGCGGGTGTGATCGATTTGAAAGTTCCGGGCAGCTATCTGGCATCCTTTGCGGTTTTTGTGGCGCTGTTTGCCACGCTTTCCGGGAGGACGGTGAGCGCCCCTTATATCAGCGCACAGCTGGCGGGAGGCGGCCTGATGCTGGGGGCTTTTTTCATGGCGACGGATTATGTGACCAGACCCGTGACAAAAAAGGGGCAGTATGTGTTCGGGATTTTCCTTGGATTTTTGACGGCAGTGTTCCGGATTTTCGGGGCAAGCGCGGAAGGGGTATCCTATGCGATCATTATCGGAAACCTTCTGGTGCCCCTGATTGAGAAGGCTACCATGCCTAAATGTTTCGGCAGAGGAGGGGAGCGGTCATGAAAGGGATGTTAAAAGATGCGGCAATCCTGTTTGTCATTACATTGGTGGCAGGGCTGCTTCTGGGAGGAGTGTACCAGATCACCAAGGAGCCCATCGCCAGACAGGAGGCATTGGCATTGGAGAGGGCATGCCGGGAGGTGTTTGCGGACGCGGCTTCCTTTGAGGAGCAGGAAGCTTTTGACGCTGCGCGCGCGCAGGCGGTTTTGGAGGAAGACGGTTATACGGGACAGACTATTGAAGGATATCAGACGGCCATAGCGGCGGACGGTTCCATAGCCGGGTATGTTTTGACCGTGACGACACACGAAGGATACGGCGGGGATATTAAATTTACGATGGGAGTAAACTGCGACGGTTCCCTTAACGGCATTTCCCTGCTGTCCATTTCGGAAACCCCCGGACTTGGCATGCAGGCGGAGAAGGTACTGGTACCGCAGTTTGCGGGGCGCAGCGCATATCCCTTTGTTTACGTGAAAACGAACGCAGGGCAGGATAATGAAATAGATGCGATTTCCGGTGCGACGATTACGACGGAAGCTTTGACGGGCGGGGTGAACGCCGGGCTGTGCTATTTTTGGGCCGAACTGGACGGACAGCTTTCTTTGGCCGGGGGGCAGCAGACCGCGTCTGCAGGCAGCGGCGCTTTGGGTGAGGGAGGTGTAAGGCATGAGTAAACCGGGCAGTGCAGGGGAACGGCTGTTTAACGGAATCATAAAAGAAAATCCGACTTTTGTGCTCACTTTGGGGATGTGTCCTACGCTGGCCGTCACCACGTCTGCGATGAACGGATTAGGGATGGGATTGACTACAATGGTAGTTTTGGCCCTGAGCAATATGATCATTTCCGCTTTGCGCAAGATCATTCCGGATAAAGTCCGTATTCCGGCGTTCATTGTGATTATCGCCTCTTTTGTGACGGTGATGCAGCTTTTGCTGCAGGGATTTTTACCTGATTTGTATCTGTCTTTGGGCGTTTATATTCCGCTGATTGTGGTAAACTGCATTATTTTGGGGCGCGCGGAGGCGTATGCCTCCAAAAATTCCGTATGGTCCTCCCTGTTTGACGGTATCGGTATGGGGCTGGGCTTTTCGGCTGCCCTGACCTGCATCGGTGCGGTCCGGGAAATTTTGGGTGCGGGGGAGATTTTCGGGATCCGCGTTATGCCGCAGTCCTATGTGCCGTTTTCCATTTTTGTCATGGCGCCCGGCGCGTTTTTTGTGCTTGCGGCCCTGACCGCCATACAGAATAAAGTGAAGATCGCCGGGGAGAAGAAAGGCAGGGATATGAGCAAAATCCAATCCGGCTGCAGCGAAGACTGTATGCATTGCGGTAAGGCGGGAAGCTGTGAGCATAAATTTTACGATACGGCTAAGACGCAGAAGGAGGGCAGGTAAATGTTGGCGCAGGTAAAGGATTTATTGCTGCTCATGATCGGCGCAGCCTTGGTCAGCAACGTGGTGTTGAGTCAGTTTTTGGGGCTTTGCCCGTTTCTTGGCGTTTCCAAAAAAGTGGAAACTGCGGCGGGCATGGGGATGGCGGTTATTTTTGTCATTACGCTTGCAAGCGGAGTGGCAGGGGTGGTGTACCGTTGTATCCTGGAACCTTTACATATCGAATATTTGCAGACGATCGTGTTTATTCTCGTGATTGCGGCTCTGGTGCAGTTTGTGGAGATGTTTCTGAAAAAATATATGAAAGCCCTGTACGAGGCTTTGGGTGTATATCTGCCCCTGATAACAACCAACTGTGCGGTGCTGGGGGTTGCGCTGCTTAATGTGCAGAAGGGGTATGGTATTTTTAAGGGTATGGTGTACGGATTTGCCACGGCGGTAGGTTTTACCGTTGCCATCGTCATCCTTGCGGGAATCCGCGAGAAAATGGAACATAACGATATTTTGGAGTCGTTTCGCGGTATGCCGATTGTGCTTTTGACAGCGGGATTAATGGCGATTGCGTTCTGCGGGTTTTCCGGACTTTTGTAGGAGGTGGGGAATTTGGCATCTGGGATTTTGATTGCGACGGCGGTGGTCGGCGTCGTGGGATTGTTTATCGGACTGTTTTTGGGCGCGGCCGGCATAAAGTTCAGGGTGGAGGTGGATGAGAGGGAGGAGGCCGTTTTGGGTGTCCTTCCGGGAAATAATTGCGGCGGCTGTGGTTATGCAGGCTGCAGCGGGCTTGCGGCGGCAATCGCCAAAGGGGAGGCGCCTGTCAACGCCTGTCCGGTGGGAGGAGAGGCCGTCGGGAAAAAAGTGGCGGCCATCATGGGGGTAGAAGCAGGGGAGGGCAGGCGCATGGTAGCTTTTGTGGCCTGTCAGGGAACCTGTGAGAAGGCATCCGTAGATTATGAATATACGGGAATTGAGGATTGCCGGATGCTTTCCTTTGTGCCAAACGGCGGTGCAAAAACCTGCGACTACGGTTGTTTGGGTTTTGGGAGCTGTGTGAAAGCCTGTCCGTTTGATGCGATTCACATCAGAGACGGGGTGGCGGTAGTGGATAAGGAGGCCTGTAAGGCCTGTGGGAAATGTGTGGCGGTTTGTCCCAAGCATTTAATTTCCCTGATTCCCTATGACGCGAAGTATGCGGTGGCGTGCAGTTCCAGGGACAAAGGACCGGTTACCATGAAGGCGTGCAGCGCCGGCTGTATCGGCTGTATGCTCTGTAAGAAAAACTGCCCGGCGGAGGCTGTGACCGTAGACAATTTCCATGCGGTGATTGATCAGGAAAAATGTACCGGCTGCGGCGCGTGCGCGGAAAAATGTCCCAAAAAAGTAATCGTGCAAAACCCTTCGGGAAACTGAACGTTTACAGTGGCCATATAATTGTTACACGGCGCTTTGTGTCTGTGCGTTGCCTGCCGCAAAGTCGCTTACGCGCATCAGGCAGCGCAGAAATGAGGATTTTATGAATACGGTAACGCTGGGCAGGACGAAAATTACGACGAACAAGAACGGCTTTGGGGCGCTTCCAATCCAGAGAATAGGGGAGGAGGAAGCGGTGCGGCTTTTGCGCAGGGCTTTTGAAGCCGGGATTACGTTTTACGACACGGCGCGTTATTATACGGACAGCGAGCATAAGCTGGGGCTTGCTTTTGCAGGGATGCGGGACAAAATATATATTGCATCCAAAACGGGCGCCGTTACGCCGGAAGTTTTTTGGAAAGATTTGGAAACCACGCTCACAAATCTGCAGACGGACTATTTAGACCTTTACCAGTTTCACAATCCTTCGTTCTGCCCAAAGCCCGGAGATGAAAGCGGGATCTATGACTGTATGCGTAAAGCGAAGGAACAGGGCAAAATCCGCCATATCGGTATTACCAACCACCGTCTGCATGTTGCGCAGGAAGCGGTGGAGAGCGGTCTGTACGAAACGCTGCAGTTTCCCTTCAGTTATCTGGCCAGTACGGAAGACCTTGCCCTGCAGGAGCAGTGCAGGGCAGCCGGAATGGGCTTTATCGCCATGAAGGCTTTGGCGGGAGGACTGATTACCGATTCCGCAGCCGCATATGCCTTTTTGGCACAATTTGACAATGTACTTCCCATCTGGGGGGTGCAGCGGGAGTCCGAACTGGACGAATTTTTGTCCTATATTGAAAATCCGCCTGTCATGACGCAGCAATTGCAGGCAGTGATTGATCGTGACAGGGAGGAACTGACCGGGGAGTTTTGCAGGGGCTGCGGTTATTGTATGCCCTGCCCGGCCGGGATTGAGATTCAAACCTGCGCAAGAATGTCGCTTTTAATCCGGCGTTCCCCTTCTGCGGCGCAGCTGACCAGGCAGGCACAGGACAAGATGATGCAAATCGAAAAATGCCTGGAATGCGGAAGCTGTAAGCAAAAGTGTCCGTATCATCTGGATACCCCGTCGCTTTTAAAGAGGAACCTGAAAGACTACAAGGAAATTCTTGCAGGGAAAAAATATGAATAACAGGAGGATGTGGCAATGGGAAAATGGAGTAAGTATTTGATGGCGCTGGCGGGCGCAGCGTTTCTTGTCTTCGGAGGGAAAATCGATGCGCGTGCCGAAGAAGCCCAGCTGCCTTTTACGGCAGAACAGCTGATCGGTGTGGTGAACGCGCAATGTGAAAAGGTCAACAGTGTGCGCCAGACGCTGGCGGAGCAGGTGACGCTTGTGGATGTAGAGAACGAAATGGGTGTCCAAGTGGACATGTCAGTGGAACTTACACAGAGTAAAACGGTCAGCTATACCGTGGCGGGAATCGGAATGACCGCAGCCGGAATGGGTGCCGGAGTCAACGAGAGCATGGGAATGGAAATGTATACGCAGATCACGGACGCTGCGGTGTATATGTATGAGAAAGAGACAGGGGACGAAAATTGGAGCGTGTCCTATACGCTTTCCTCCGCCATGCAACAGTCGGTGCTGGAGGATTCCTTTAACATCGCAGGAATCGATACCAAGACAGCCGTCGTGGAAGTGGATGGCAGCGTGATCCGGATTCTCGGTGTGGTGGACGGTTCTTACATGGAACGGTATTCGGAAATCCTGTCTGTAGCGGAAATTCTTGCAGACGGTTCCTTCCCGGTGATTCTGGAAATCAATGCCGTAACCTTGCTGCCAACCCGCATGGAATTGGAGATGAACGGACTTAAGATTGAGGAAATGCCGGGTATGGCTGTGGCAGCGCACGCAGTTGTGACTTTTTCCGGCTACAACCAGTATGATGATCTTGCGGTGCCCGCAGAAGTAGTGGCGGACGCATTGTAAAGCGGTGGCTTAACCGGCGGCTTTTGGCGAATCCAAAAAGCCGCCGGTTTTGTGAATTTTTTGGTCTTTTGTGATAAACAGGGCTTCGGCATCCGGCAGGGATTCAATCAATTCCTGTCCTTTTTTTTGTCCAAGAAGAAAACAGGCAGTGCTAAGAGCGTCTCCTTCCATGGAGGAAGAAGAGAGGATTGTGACGCTGTCCAAGTCGGTTTGGGCAGGATAGCCGGTGGAAGGATCCAGAATATGGTGGTAAAGGATGCCGTCCTGTATAAAACAGCGTTCATAGCTTCCGGAGGTCACCAAAGATTTGTCGGATAAGGCAACGATTGCCACGGTTTGCCCCCGGGTTCCAAAAGGCTTGCGGATGCCGGTGCGAAACGGCCGGTTTCCCGGCTTGGAGCCGACAGCCACCACATTGCCGCCCAAGTTAATTAAGCCATGGTTGATTTTGTGCTCCAAAAACAGTTCCTTGAGGCGATCCGCGATATATCCTTTGGCGAGAAAACCCAAATCAATCCGGGCGTCGGGATCCTCCAAAAAGACGGTACAGTCCCGGACATGTACATAGCGGTAATTTACATGGGGGAGAACCGCTTGAATTTGGGCGGAATCCGGCACGGGACCGGGAGGATTACCGGAAAAGTTCCAAAGCATGGAAAGGGGGGTGACGGTAGGATCGATCAATCCGTCCGTCATCTCTGCATAGGAGAGGGCGGTGTTTAGCAGGAAAGCCGTGTCGGGGTGCACTTGTACCGGCTGGCCATTCGCATGGTTGATTTTCCAGATATCGCTCCCTTCTTTGGTGAAACTGAGCAGATTTTCATATTGGGCGCACAGGGCCAGCCCTTCCTCCAAAACGGCGTCTGCATTTTTTCCGTAAGCGGTCAGCGTCACCAAAGTATTAAAATAGTAGCCGCTGACCTGCTGCGGTTCTTTTGCCGTGATGCACCCGGTTAGAAAAAGAGCGGCAAGCAGTATTGCAGCCGCCGTCCAAAGGGCAGTTACATATTTGCGGGACATAAAAATTCCTCCTGCGTCTTATAGTATCATATCCTGTCGCAATTTGTAATAGAAAATATGTCATTTTGAAAGGACAGGCTGTATAAAATATAGGGAAAGGAAGGAATATGCCATGTTTCAAAAATATGCATCCATAATGACGGTCTTTTCCCTGATTTTGGCAGCGGCCTGGTTTTGCGTAAAGGGAGAGCAGATTAACCGGTATGTGGCGGAGAACGCATTTGCGGACGAACCGCTTGTTTGCGTGGAAGAATTGCTGGATTTTGAGAAAGTGCAAAGCAGCGGACAAGCCGGGGAAATCGAATCTTTGCGTCCGGTGATAGCCGTAAATGTTTTGGAGAAAAAAGAGGAATATAAATATGAACTTAATGCGCAGGATTATGAGACGCTGCTTAAAATTGTGGAGGCGGAAGCGGGAACGGAGGATGAAACGGGAAAGCTTTTGGTGGCAAATGTTGTGCTAAACCGGGTGAACAGCGAATATTTTCCGGATACCGTGACGGAAGTGGTTTACCAGAGGGAAGGCGGAAAAGCCCAGTTTTCCCCCGTGGGAAACGGAAGTATCAAAAGGGTGGTGGCGAGTGAGGAGACCGCAGCCGCTGTGGAGAGGGCGTTAAAGGGGGAAGATATTTCCCAGGGCGCGCTTTATTTTGCGGCCCGTAAGGCAGCCGATCCCAAAAATATGAGGTGGTTCGACCGGTGCCTCAACCGGCTCTTTGTCTACGGAGGACACGAATTTTTCGAATAACCGTTGGAACAGTCCGGATAAGTCCGTTATACGGACTGTTACCGCATACCGATTTTCGGGGCGGCCGGGGATTGCAAAGTAACCGGAGTTATAGTATAATGGGGCACATGTTGGAAAAGGTCAGTGGGTTGGCGGAATACGGGAGATAGGAGAAAATAGCCATGGATATTTTTTATGGAAGTACAAGGGGAAACCAGGAACGGGTATCGGCTTCTGAAGCGATTTTGCAGGGCCTGGCGAAGGACGGGGGGCTTTTTGTACCGGATCGGCTGCCGGTTTTTGACCGGACGGCAAAAGAGTTTGCAAAAATGAATTATCAGGATACGGCGTATGAAGTCATGAAGCTTTTGCTGACGGATTTTACGGAGGAAGAGTTAAAGGACTGTATCCAAAAAGCTTATGATGAAAAATTTGACACGCCGTCCATTGCTCCGGTCAGGAAGGTAGGGGAGTCTTACTATCTTGAACTTTTCCATGGGAAAACCGTCGCTTTTAAGGATATGGCGTTGTCGATTCTGCCGCATTTGATGACAACGGCGGCGAAGAAAAATCATGTGAAAAACGAGATTGTCATCCTGACGGCAACTTCCGGAGATACCGGAAAGGCAGCGCTGGAAGGATTTGCGGATGTGGAGGGAACCAGAATTTTGGTGTTTTATCCCAAAAACGGCGTCAGTGCGATTCAGGAGCGTCAGATGGTGACCCAGAAAGGGAAGAATACGCGGGTGATCGGCATACACGGCAACTTTGACGATGCCCAGACTGGGGTCAAGCAGCTGTTTGCGGATGCGGAATTGGCGGCGTGGATGCGGGAGAGAGGGTATCAGTTTTCTTCCGCAAATTCCATCAATATCGGAAGGCTGGTTCCCCAGATTGTGTACTATGTATATGCTTATGCGCAGCTTTTGCGGGAACATGAGATTGCGTCCGGGGAAGGGATCAACGTGGTGGTTCCCACCGGGAATTTTGGGAATATCCTGGCCGCCTATTATGCCAAAAACATGGGGCTTCCCATCCGTAAACTGCTTTGCGCTTCCAATGACAACAAGGTTCTTTATGATTTTTTTGCCACGGGGATTTATGATAAAAACCGGGATTTTGTGCTGACCACTTCCCCTTCCATGGATATTTTGGTATCCAGCAATCTGGAGCGTCTGATTTACCGGATTGCGGGGGAGGATGCCCAAAAGAACGCCGCTCTTATGCAGTCTCTTGGCCGGGAGGGAAAATATGCGGTCACCGGGGAGATGGAAAAGCAGCTTTCGGATTTTTATGGAAATTATGCCACACAAGCGGAATGTGCGGCTAAAATCCGGAACCTATACGAGTCGTTTGGCTATGTGATTGACACCCATACGGCGGTAGCGGCAGCCGTATATGACAAATACAGGCAGGAAACGGCGGATGAAACCAAGACCGTCATCGTTTCCACGGCAAGTCCTTTTAAATTTACCAAAAGCGTTATGGCAGCCATTGACAAAAAGTATCGGGATGAAGAAGATTTTGCGCTGGCGGACGAACTTGCCAAAATCGGGAAGATGCAGATTCCCCCCGCCATTGCGCGGATCCGGACTGCGCCCGTGGTTCATGATATACAGTGCGGCAAGGATGAAATGAAAGAAGCGGTTAAGGAGTTTTTGCTGCAATAATCGAAAATAAATTTAGTATCGCGGGCAGGTTTGGGAACAAACTGCGGGAGGATAAAAACGGCTGGAGAGAAATGTGCAGCCGTTTTTTATCCTCCCGCATTGCATTTTCGGACGTATCCGCCTGTCAAAGCAAGATGCGTTCATGTTTATTTATATGTTCAGGCAAATGGTTCCGTGAAAAGCTTAAGCCCTGTCCGTAAGCTGTACATAATCCTTGTCGCTGCAAAGCGTTTTGTAAGCGGGACGGATGATCTTGCCGTTGTTGGC
>DERU01000163.1:0-1648 GCA_002361095.1 Lachnospiraceae bacterium UBA3332 | reverse complement strand
GCGGGACGGATGATCTTGCCGTTGTTGGCGAGTTCCTCCATACGGTGTGCGCTCCAGCCCACCATACGGGCTATGGCGAAAATCGGGGTATACAGTTCCATGGGAAGGCCAAGCATTTTGTAGACAAAGCCGGAATAGAAGTCCACATTGACGCTTACGCCCTTGTACATCTGCCGTTCCCCTGCGATGACCTGGGGGGCGAGACGTTCCACACGGTTATAAAGTTCAAATTCGTCGTGCAGCCCTTTTTCTTCGGAAAGCTTTTCCACGAAACTCTTAAAGATCACGGCACGGGGATCGGATTTGGAATAAACCGCGTGGCCTACGCCATAAATCAGGCCTGCATGGTCAAAAGCATCCTTATGCAGGAGACGTTCCAGATAGCGGCTGACTTCCTCATCATCGTTCCAGTCATGGACTTCGGCTTTTAACTCTTCAAACATCTTGACTACCTTGATATTGGCGCCTCCGTGCCTGGGGCCTTTGAGGGAGCCGATTGCCGCTGCAATGACGGAATAGGTGTCTGACAGGGAGGAGGTGACGACCCTTGTGGTGAACGAGGAGTTGTTACCGCCGCCATGTTCCATATGCAGGATGAGCGCGATATCCAGGATGCGCGCTTCCAGCGGGGTATAGTGGCTGTCCGGGCGCAGAATATGTAAAATATTTTCCGACATGGAAAGTTCATGTACCGGCTGATGGATATAAAGGCTGTTGCCGTCGTGGTAATGGCTGTATGCCTGATAGCCGTAAATGGAAAGCATCGGGCAGAGGCTGATCAGCTGCAGGCATTGGCGCAATACATTCGGCAGGGAGACGTCATCCGCCCTGTCGTCGTAGGAGTAAAGGGTCAGGACAGAACGGGCCAGCGTGTTCATCATATCTTTACTGGGCGCTTTCATGATAATGTCACGGACAAAACTGGTCGGCAGGCTTCTGTAGGAAGAAAGGAGTTCGGAAAAAGAAGCCAGTTCTTCCAAAGAAGGCAGCTTGTCAAAAAGCAGAAGATAGGTGACTTCATCGAAACCGAAACGGTTATCGGCGCTGATGCCCCTGACCAAATCTTCCACATTATAGCCCCTGTAAAATAGTTTGCCGTGTGCGGGAACCGATTTGCCGTCCACTATTTGTGTTGCGCGGACGTCAGAAATGTTAGTCAGACCTGCCAGAACTCCCTTGCCGTTTAAATCGCGCAGGCCGCGCTTGACATCGTACTTTGTGTACAGATCAGGGTCGATGGTTCCGGCCCTTTCCCCCAATCGGGAAAGGTGAAGGATTTCCTGTGTGATATCGGAAAAGTTATGAGTTGTTTGAAGTTCCATAAAATTACCACCTTTCTGTAAAATTGCCTATTGAGAGTACATCGCAGATATCCTCCTTGTCAAAAAACAAATGCAATTGTATGGTTGGAATATGCTTCCGATCGTGCCGGAAATGATGGTTGGGATGCTTTGTCAATTGAATTTGTTAAAATCTATACTATTGTAACATGGGTTTGGGGGTCTGCACAAGAAAAAAATAAATTTTTTAAAGCAAAATGTAACACAATGGCAGCAGCTTAAGGCGGGCGGCAGGCATGCGGACAGGAAAACCGGCAGCAGAGGATCCGCAGGACGTGGGCAGCCCCCGAATGGCGGGCACAGGAGCG
>DERU01000245.1:5664-8162 GCA_002361095.1 Lachnospiraceae bacterium UBA3332 | reverse complement strand
TACCCGCCCTTCGTCTGGGCGCACGATTCCGGTTTGTCAGTTTGATCATATCATAATCCTGACCGGAACTCAAAACCAGATTTACCTTATCGTCCTCATTGCCCATCTCCGGAATGATATTCACATGGAGAAGTTCCCGGATCAATTCCCTTGTATAATCCGTTTCCGGATCAAAGCTGTCCGAATTGTGCAGAAATTTCAGGCTGACCTCCTCCCCGGTATCCCCTGCATCTGCCTGGGGGTTCTGCGTCTCCCCGGCGTCCCCTGCATTTTCCGCGTTTTCCGCATTCCCGGCGTTTTCCGCATTTCCCGCATTCTCTGCGGGCGCTTTCGACTGACACCCTGTGAGCGCCAGCGCAAGCCCCAACGCCGCTGCAAGCAATGTCCTCTTTTTCATACCCATACCTTCCTTTCCCTTTTGTTATCCGTCTCCTTACCTTTTATCTTTACCCGGCCCCGGCGCCGCGCCTTTTTCGCGGTTATCCTTTCACCGCTCCCACCGTCGTTCCCTTCGCAAAGAACTTCTGCAGGGCCGGGTAAAGGAGCAGCATGGGGGTCATGGCACAGACCACAGTTGCGTTAATAATGCTTTGGGATGCCAGATTGGTCGCTTCGCTTGCCAGCCCGTAATCCCCGGCGGGGCTTTGCGCTTCAAAAATGACCGCCTGCAAATATTGCTGTATCGGCATCAGTTCCCGCTTTGTGATATACATTTTGGCGTCAAAATAGCTGTTCCAGTAACTCACCACAAAAAACATGAATACCGTGGCCAGCACCGGTTTTGCCATCGGAAGTACAATCGACCATAAAATCCGCAGCTGTCCTGCCCCGTCCATTTTGGCCGACTCTTCCAGCGCTTCCGGCAGCGTCTCCATATAATTTTTTACAATCAACAGGTTATACACATTGACCAGCTGCGGCAGGATCAGCGACCAGACCGAGTTGATCATTTTCATTTTCATAATGAGCAGATAGGAGGGAATGATTCCGCCGCTGAACATCATCGTAAAGATAAAAACCAGCAACAGCGTTTTTCTTCCCGGAATATTTTTCTTGGAAAGGGGATACGCTACCAGTACACTGCAGGCCACCGCCAAAAAGCTGCCGGCAAACGTCACGAAAAGGGATACCAGCAGGGAGTTGAAAAACTGCCTGGACTGCATCACATAGCGGTAGGCATCCGTCTGAAAGCCCACGGGCCAAAACCGCACCCTCCCGCTCACCACCGGTGTCTGCGCGCTCACCGACACCGCTATGAGGTTTAGCACCGGAAAAATGATTACCGCCGCCAGCAAAGCCAGCACCGTATAGCAAACTGCCAAAAATATCCTGTCTCCCCTGCCTTTGATTCCTTTCATACCTACCCCCATCTGCGCCGATTCCCGCCGCGCTTTGGCCTTCCCTGCAACGCTTACCAGATGCTCCGGTCCAAAAACTTCCTGCACAGGGCATTGGACACGGTCAGGAACAAAAATCCCACCAATCCGTTAAACAGCCCTACTGCGGAGGCATAGCCGTACTGCATATTATTTACACCGATGCGATATACATAAGTATTGATCACATCCCCGACATCATATACGGCCGGATTATACATAATCAAAACCTGTTCAAAAGAATTCCCCAAAATATTGGAAAGCGACATCAATGTCATCAATACGATCGTAGGCGTCAGATTCGGCACCGTGATGCGGAACATCTGCTGCAGCCTGGACGCCCCGTCCACTCTGGCCGCCTCGTAGATCTCCTGGTCAATGGCCCCTATGGCCCCCAGGTATACGATGCTTCCCCAGCCGACCTCCTTCCACATCGCGGAAAACGCCAGCACATGGATAAAATATTTGGAATCGTACAAAAACCGGATCGGACTGCCGCCAAGGGATTTGATCATCTCGTTGACCAGTCCTCCGTTCACCGACAGCATGTTTACAAAAATCCCGCCCACAATAACCCAGGAAAGGAAATGGGGCAGATATACCACCGTCTGGATACAGCTTCCAAACCGTTTGCCCACTTCGTTCATCAAAAGGGCAAGAATAATCGGCAGCGGAATGTAGTAGCACATTTTATACAGGTTAATCGTAAATGTGTTTCCAAGCGCACGGAGGAAGTCGTGGTCGGCAAACATTCTTGCAAAATTCTCAAACCCCACAAACCGGCTGCCGAAAATCCCGTCAAAAATATTAAAATCCTCAAAGGCAATCAGAATGCCGTTCATCGGAATGTATTTGAAAATGAACAGGACGATTAATACCGGAACCATCATCAGGTACAATTCCAAATATCCTTCCCTTTTCATCTGTCCCCATGTCATCCTCTTCTTTTTTTCCACCCTCCGACATCTCCTTTCCTTTCCGGATGTCTTTATTCTACAAAATCCCCCTTTCCTGTACCATGTCCAAAATTATAATAACAGGTAATATCTTAACGGTTTTGTTCATGAAAAAATGTGCGCCGTGCGCACACACCGCGTCGGGCGCGGTTGCCGTCAGGCAACT
>DERU01000245.1:0-5397 GCA_002361095.1 Lachnospiraceae bacterium UBA3332 | reverse complement strand
CGCGGTTGCCGTCAGGCAACTTTTTCCTCACGCGTAAGTACGCATCACCGTCTTTTTTTATACGATAGGAAATAAAATTTCCTATCGTATAAAAAAAGCGCCTCCGGATCCCCTGCTTCCTCCGTTGGCGCTTTGCTTCCCATCGTTTTTTTACCAGTACCGCTCTTTTACGGGTTGTACGGTCAGAATTTTAGGGTTTGTGCGTATAACCCTGTCCCAAATATGTCCGTCGGCGCCGTGGCGTTCCCCTGTCAGCGTTTCCAGTTCCCGGACAGCGGAGAGCCGGATTGCCGTCCGTTCCTGCCCCAAAAGCGCTGTCAGGCCTTCGTATCCGGACAGTCTGCCCAGGCGGGCCAGCGCCCTGTTTAAAACCAGTACCAAAATCCACAAACGATCCGCCATCAGCGCATCCTGTCCGTCCGGCTCCCTAAGTTCCTCAAATCCGAGAAGTTCTTCCAGCATGGGCGCAAATGGTGCAAAACCGGTCCGTTCCGCCACATAAGCAAACGCTTCCACATAATGGTAGGTTCCCTTGCGAAGATCGCGGTAATCCCGGGCCTGCCCCTTAAGCCTTTCCAAAACCAGCCCGAAAGGCTCCAAAATACATTTTTTCCGGCTCCAGGCCAGCAGATTCAGTCCGTAAACCGTTTCGGGCATCACACCGTGATCCGGAAGCAGCTGCACACAGCTAATACCCCCTTTTCTTTCCGGCAATGCGCTCCCCGCTTCCTCTAGCCGGCGGCAGAGCATCCGGCAAAATTCCTGCGTCCACCTATCCTCCCCGTGCCAAAGGGCGCAGGCGATGAGCCGTTTCCTGACCTCCTGGTTTTGCTCTGTCAAAAGCCGCTCAAAGATCGCCGGCAGGCACTCCTGCGGCGCGGCGCACAAAACTTCCGCAATCTCGCTGCGCTTTTCCTCTTCATAGACAAAAGGCACATCCACCCAATGCGTCCTGCTCTTTTCGCCGATGCGGTATACCATGTCCCGGACCGCTTCCCTGGCAGGCGGCATAAACAAAGCGTCCCCGGTGGCTTTCTCCACCATGGATTTCCGCTCCTTATGGGGCAGTCCTTCCGGAACCGTCCCCCTCTTTATGCTTTCCGCCGCCAACAGCCCCATCACTGCCCCCTGATGCATCAAATCCGGCTGCATCCGGATGCTGGGAAACACATTGTGGGTAGCCGAAACCGCTTTTCCCAGCACATACAGCCCTTGTATCCGCTCCCCCGCAGGCGTAACCGGCATAAGCGCCGACAACGGCATCTGAATATGGGTTTGCTGGGGCAGCATTCCCCCGTACACAAGATCCGCCGTCACTTTTCCTTTCGGATCATAATTGGAAAAACAAGTGTACAAACCGTCCTCATAGGTGCGGTAACACAGCAGGTCCCGCAGGGTGACGCAGGTTTTTCCCCTGATATGCCGGCTCTCCCGCATACTCACATAGCTTCCGTGGTCAAACATATCGTCCCCCAGCTTCCTGCCCTGTATAATAAAATCCGTATAATTTACCGGGTCGAAAGCGCATACCATGCAGGAAAAATTATTTTTATACCGCTCAGGCGATACGTACTGTGCAAGGGAGGCCCAATACGTGATGTAATCTCTTTCGTTTCCGTAAACGCTGTCCGCCCCCGCCAAAACGGCCACATCCCCATCCCCGGTGGCATCCAGAATGATTTCCCCCCGGTATGTCCGGCTGCCAAAATCCCCTGCGGCGGTCACGGAAACGATTCTGTCCCCTTCCGCACGCGTCTCATATACCAATTCCCCGAAATGCAGTTCCACCCCCGCCTGCCTGCAAAGCTTTAAATACACATATCCCCGCACACCCGCGTGAAAATCGTCATGCCCGCTCCATATCCCCGGCTTCCTTTTCATGCGGCACTGTTCGTATATCCTGGCAATCTCTGCGTCCACCTCTTCCACGTCCAAAAAACGCCGGCCGAACCAATAGGTATTGACCCCTCCCACGGTTCCGGTTCCCCCCAGTTCAAAATTGGGCTCCAGCAGCGCCGTTTTTGCCCCGCGGCGCGCCGCATAAATCGCCGCCATGACGCCGGAGGTTCCTCCCCCCACCACCACAACGTCGTAGACCCCTTCCCGGGTCTTTCCTGTCTTTCCCGGAAAAACTGCCGCTGCGTTTTCCCGCGTCCGGCCGGACAGCGGTCTGCCGTATCCCCTAAGCGCAAACCGCCCCAACGCCATTTCCGGATTTTTTTTGCTGCGAAGGGCAAACTCCTCCAACAGGGCTTTCTTACAACGAAACAGGTTTTCCTCCGGACCGCATCCTTCCTTTCCGGCATCTTCCACACACAGCAAATCCCAGTCCCCGCTGTCGCCGCTTTTCACGTACGCCTGATAGGAGAGATCCTCTGTCTCCTCCCGCATGTCCGACACTTTGCGGCAGGCAATGCCAAAAAGCCCGCCTTTGGAGGCTGCCCTGACAAGCAGTCCCTCCTCCCGCTCCATACAATCCACGTACCACATAAAATAGAACAGGCGAATCCCCATTTTGCGGCACTGCTCTTCCAGATACCGTTTGAACCGGTCCGGATGCAGACAGCCGTTTTCCAGAAACAGTGTCTTTGGAAGCCGCTCCTTTTGCGCCTCCGCAAGCCGATACCGGTTCCCGGCGCAAATGTCCGTGCAAAGAAACGTATCCCGGACGATCATGGCCACACGTTCCCCCTTCTTTGCCCTGTGAAACGCCTCCTCCAACGCTCTTGCACTTCCCCCTGCAATTACCGAATCCGCGCTGTAAATCACCGGTATGTCCATACCTTCTCCTCCCTTGCTTCCGTTTTCTCTATCATACGAAATCCCACCCCGTTTGCAAAGGACGATCTGTGAAAAACGGGTAATATTTTAAAATCTGTCCCGCAGTCCCTCCTGCGTCAATTCATAAACCTTTCCGCACACTTCGCCGATATATTTCCTATCATGTGAAATGCTGATGATCGCCCCCGGGAAATCCGCCAGCATTTTGCGGATTACCCCTCCCGACAACGGGGAAAAGTTGCGCGTCGGTTCATCCAAAACCAATACGTTGACATGTTCTATGCTCATTTTCAGAAGAAGCACCTTTGCCTTTTGCCCTCCCGACAACTCGGCCACGGGCCGTCTCATCTCGTCTGCCGTAAATTTAAGGGATCCCAAAAACGTGCGGATTTTGGTCCGCTCCTTTTCATCCCCTGTACTGTCCAGATATTCCACCGGCGACATATCCAAAGCAAGCTGTTCCTCATAATTCTGCGGCATATAAGCTGCACGGACATCTGACCTGCAAAGCAGTTCCTCCGCCAGCCGCCTGAGCAGGGTCGTTTTCCCCGCCCCGTTTTTGCCCGTGATACATATTTTCTCGGGGCCTCGCACCCGCAGAAAAAGATTCCTGGCAAGAACCCGCTCCCCATCCGGCGTATACAAAGCCTCGGCCCCATACTCCAGTACCGTCTTTCCCGCCGGAATCGCCGCGCTGTTTTCCCCCAAACGGAAATAAATGGCGGACTCTTCCTCCGGCATCTGCGCCATTTCGGCATCCTCCCGTTCAAAACGGTGCTCCATGCTTTTGACCGCCTTCATTTTCTTTTTCAACAGCCTTCCGGGCGCATCCCGCTCCGCCTTGGAAATATGCTCCAATTTACCGGCCACACTCTGTTCGATCCTGTGCAGCTTTTCGTCCCGGATTTTCTTCTCCCTCCGGTCATTCAGCGCCTGCCGCCTCTGGTTTTCAAAAGCCTCCCCCCGTTCCTTTTTGTACTGTAAAAAAGGCATATGCGCCACCGTATAACGGCTGACGCTCTTTCTGCGCAGCTGCTCCAAATGAATGACCATGTTCGCCGAATTTTCGATCAGCGTCTCGTCATGGGAAATGAAAAGCACGATCCTCTCCCAGTCCCGTATCAGTCCTTCCAGCCACGCAAGCGTTTCGATGTCAATGTCATTGGACGGTTCGTCCAACAATAGCACAGTGGGATCCGCCAGCAAAAGACGCATGATCTGGGCCTTGACCTTTTCCCCGCCGGACAGCGTCTCCATCCGCTGTTCTCTGTAAAAAAAGTCGGGGGATACATACAACCTGGCCGCAAGCCGGTTTAGCTCTTTGGGACTTTTATCAAAAAAGCCTTCCCGCTCCGAAAAAAACTCATACACCGTCTTATGCCGGTCCGTGACAGGAAGTTCCTGCGGCAGCCATGCAAGCCGCTCCCGGTTCGTAATCCGCTCCCCCCGGGCCTGCGCATAACCGTCTATGGACTCCGGATCATAAAGCCATTTCAAAAGCGTGGATTTTCCGTTTCCCTCTTCCCCTACAATGACCGCCTTGTCCCCTTCGTTTAACGTACAGGAAAAATGCTCCACAATGGTACGGAGATCCTTTTTATGTGTAATCGTAAGATTTTTGATCTGTAGCATATTCTGCTCTCCTTTCCCAAATTTCCCGTCAAACAAAACGGGCCTGTTTTTGTACCCAAAAACAGACCCACGTCTCATAACCTCTCTATATACGCAAAGAATGAATTCCTTCCGCAAACATAAAGGGGCAACGGTGAGATAATCTGATCCGGCATACACAAACAAACCTGTCCTGACAGGCTTTGACACTACCTCGTTTGTCTGTAACCATTTCAAATTATCTGCTACTCATCTCTCCTCCTGCCGCCGTATATCCATTCCGCCGTTACAATTCATCCAAGACCAAACCGTAACCTTGTCTTTCCACAACTCCCGATCATCATAGCACACCCGAAACCGTACTGTCAACCGCGCAAACCAACCAATCACAAAACCATAACCAAAGTCCCCGCCCCAATCAGTACGCAGCCGATCAGCGACCGTGTGGTAAACTCCTCGCCAAGGAAGATAAACGCCAATACCAGCGTGATCACCACGCTCATTTTATCGATCGGCGCTACCTTTGATACCTCCCCCATCTGCAGCGCCCTGTAATAACACAGCCAGGACGCACCGGTTGCCAGCCCGGAAAGAATGAGAAATATCCAGCTCTTCTTACTGATCTGCGCAATCCCGCCCTGCGTATTCGTCAGAAAAACCATTCCCCATGACATCAGGACAACGACTACCGTCCGTATCGCTGTGGCAAGGTTTGAATTCACACCCTCAATACCGATTTTGGCCAGTATAGAAGTAAGCGCCGCGAAAACCGCCGACAATACCGCAAATAAAAGCCACATACTCCGCCTCCTGTATCCTGTTTCTGATCCCGGCCGGCATAACCGCTTCTCCCCGACCGATCCCAACGTTATTATAGTACTTCCATATCCTTTTATCAATACCCCGCGCGCAAATCACGGGAATCGTGTAACAGTTCAGCCGTTACTTTTCATGGGGGGGAAGACCTTGGGCAAACCGGAGAGCAGACGGCGGGGAAGGCGCGGA
>DERU01000061.1 GCA_002361095.1 Lachnospiraceae bacterium UBA3332 | reverse complement strand
AAATTTCCTCCTACTCGATTACGACAGGAAATTTCATTTCCTGTCGTATAAAAAAGGAAGCGGCGCGTATTCGCGCGTAAGGAAAAAGCTGCCTGAGGGAAACCGCGCCCGACGCGGTGTGTGCGCACGGCGCACACTTTTTTATGTATAATTTTCAAAAATCTGGAAATCCTGTCTATAAAACCAGGCATTGTATGGGCAAACGCCCGGCCGGCTTTGGCGGGGCGGCGGTCTGTTTGGAAAGGCGGGGTAAATGGATGAAAAAGATTCAGATGGTGTATGTACTGACAGTTTGCGCTTGTATGACGGCAGCCGTCATGTCTGCGGCCTGTGGGAAAAAGACGGTGAATCCGCCGGATGATCCCGGCACACTGGCGGACACGGGCAGTACAGAGGCGGAGAGCGAATCCGGCTGGTCGGATACGGCGCAGGAAGGCGGGACCGAAACGGAAACCTATAAGGATCAGCTTGCAGGCGGTAGCGTGGGGGAGGCCGATTTCGAGGTGATCCATCAGGAAAAACAATATGAGGCGGAGGACGGCACGGTGATATTTGAGGTGAAAATCGCTTATCCGGTGTTTGCGGGGGAAGGGGAAGGAATCAGGGCGATCAATCACTATTATGAAGAGTGGAAAAACCGGAAGCTGGAAGAATATGAGTCGGATATAAACTCTACAAGGCAGTTTGCGCTGGAGGTATACAGGGAAAGCAAGGATGACGGTTGGAGGGAACCCTGGTGGGAAGAATATCAGGTGTCCGGGGTAAGGACCTGGAACGGATACGTGAGTGTCCTGGTGGATTCTTATCTGTATGAGGGCGGCGCGCACGGCATGCCTTACCGGGAAGGGCAGATTTTCCATCTGGAAAGCGGACGGGAGGCAAAACTTACGGATCTTGCGGATTTGTCACAGGAAGCGTGGGAAAAGCTGCTGCGCGCCCGTTTTGCGGAAAAAATTGCGGAAGGCGGGGAAGGGGAATTTTATGAGGACGCGATGGATCTGATTAAGGAACGGGATATGGGCGATGTGGGATACTATTTTACGGATGCGGGCATCACATTTTATCTGCCCCCCTATGAGATCGCTCCTTACGCCACCGGTTACGTGGAGATTATCGTTCCTTTTGCGCAGATGGAGCAAAGTGCCCAGGAACCTGCCGTAACGTTCTGAAAAAATTTCTTGAAAAGAAAAAATAGGGGGCATAAAGAAAAGCTTTTGGGAGCATAATGGGAAGTGTAAAACAAAAGTGCAGGCAGATTACAGCAGGGCATGTGTCCGCGCGGTTTTCCCGTGCCCTGCCGTGTAAAAGCCGCGCAGAAAGGGGTGAAACATTATGGCAAATTTGTCGGAATTGGAATTGCAGAATCTGCGCCACCTGATCGGTGGTTACGATACTACCCATTGCAAAATGCAGGAGTATGCAAGCTGTGCGCAGGACACAAAGGTAAAACAGTTTTTTGAAAAAGGCGCAAAGTCCGCAATGGAAAATAAGCAGACCCTGATGAAATTTTTACAGTAACTCCCGGTAATGAAGGGTGAAAACACAGATGCAGCGTTTGGCCGGCAACGGCGGATTGGAGAAAAAATGTTTGAAGATAAGACAATGGTGGCGGACACATTAACCGGCATTAACGGAGAACTGGTTCGCTTCGGGGAGATGATTCCCCAGACAGAAAACAAAGAGTTAAAGACAACCTTGAAACAGTTTCGGGCAGCCTGTGAGCAGTCCCAGGAAGAACTGTATCAGATTGCGCGTGAAAAGTCCTATTATGTGCCTGCGGGCAAAGCGACCCAGCAGGAAGTGGATCATGTGAAAAATCTGTTTACGTCACAGACAATGTAATACAGGATTGCAAAAATACCCGCCGTTTCAGGCGGGTATTTTTGAACCGCCAGAATGGTTCCCATACCGGCTATTCTATCACCTGAATGCCGGAAATGTCGGTATCGATCAGCATGGAGTAATTGGTGTGGTAGATTACAAAGCCGGGCTTTGCGCCTGCGACTTTTTTGACCTGTTTTTTCTCCACGTAGTCAATTTCCACTTTTTCCTGTCCCCTGCCTTTGGAATAGTAGGCGGCCAGCCGGGCGGCCTGTTCAAAGGTGGAATCAGGAAGCGTTTCGCCGTTTGTCTTTACGATGACATGGGAGCCGGGCATACCTTTGGCGTGAAACCACCAGTCGTTTCCCACAGCCAGTTTGAAGGTGAGTTCTTCGTTCTGCAGATTGTTCTTACCCACATACATATGGAAGCCGTCGCAGCTGATATAGTGGAAAGGACGGCTGGTAATTTTGGCTTTTTTCTGGCCGCCTTTGCGCCGGATATAACCGCTTTCGATGAGTTCTTCCTTGATTTGTACCAAATCTTCTTCTTTTTGGGCGATATCCAATGCCGTGGCTACGGATTCCAAATGTTCGATCTCGGCGTGCACTTCTTTGGTGAGTGCGGAAAGCGCTTCATCAGTGCGCTTTAGCTTATTATACTTTTCAAAATATTTTTTCGCGTTCTCCTGTGCGCTAAGCTGGGGATCCAGGGGGATTGTGACCGGTTCGCCTGTATAGTAATTGACAGCTTCAAAGGATTTGCTGCCCGGAATTGCATTGTAGCCATAGGTGTGGAGCAATTCCCCGTAAATCCGGTATTTGTCTTTTTTCTCGGTATCTTTGATCTGCCTTAACTGCAAATCATACTTTTTCAGATTGCGTTCCAGCGCCGTGGAGACAATCCTGCGCAGATCTGCGGAGCGCTGCCGGATGCGGGTGGCCATATTTTTTTCCGCATAATAGTCCTCCAGAAGGGCGGAAATGCTGGTATAGCTGCGGCGGCATCCCTCCGGATAGGAGGAGAGCAAAAAGGCGGCATATTCCGCCGGAATATTATTTTCGTAAACGATACAGGGAGAAAAACGTCTTTCGGTAATATCCGTCATCATGGAAGAAAATGCCTGCCAAAGCGCTTCCTGGTCTTTTGGCGTACAGGCCGCAGTCGGAAGGTCGGCGTGTCCGCCCGCCCGGTAACAAATCTCGTGGGAAATCGCAGGGGAAAGTCCGGTAAAGGTGGTGTAGAGCGCTTTGTAGCAGGCAGCGGGCTTGGAAAATACCTTCTGCATAAACAGGCCGCGGTCCACAGTCAGCGGGTTTTCCTTTTCCTGCGTTTGGGGAATAAAATACGGTTTGCCCGGGAGCACTTCGCGGACGGAACTGACCAGTCCGGAAACATGTTTGATGGAGTCTAAAATCATATCTTTTTCATCGCAAAAAATAATGTTGCTGTGCTTGCCCATAATTTCGACGATCAGTTTTTTCCGCCGGAGATCCCCCATCTCATCCAGGTGTTCGATCTCAAAATTGACGATGCGTTCCAGGCCGGGCTGGGTGACGGAAACGATCCGCCCGTTCTGCAGGTGTTTTCGCAAAAGCATACAAAAATTGGGAGCGGTCAGCGGGCTGGGCTTATTGATGTCCGTCAGATAAAGCAGGGGCAGGGAAGCGTTGGCGGAAATGCAAAGCCGAAGCTGTCCTTTGTTGCTTTTTATGGTGAGTAAAAGTTCATCCGGTTCCGGCTGGGCAATTTTGTAAAGCCTGCCGTCGATCAGACAATCCTGGAAATCCGCAACAAGATTTGCGATTGTAATACCGTCAAATGCCATAAAAACCTCCTTACTAAACTGGAATGCATCGTCTGTGGCGCGCCGCCACGGATGAAAGCCGGTAAAGCCGCTTTTAGTATAGCAGATGTCCTTCCAAAAAGAAAGCGGCATTTAAAATGTACCGCAGAAATCGTAACAGTTCAGTCCCAATGGCAGCAGCTTAAGGCGGGAGTCGGGCACGCGGACCGGACGGACGCGCAGGGATTTCCTGCGGC
>DERU01000022.1:462-3472 GCA_002361095.1 Lachnospiraceae bacterium UBA3332 | reverse complement strand
TACCTCCCGGATTCAATGTAATCGCGCCCGAAACGGGACAGGTCTTTCACTACCACGCAGTTCACCCTGCCTGTCTCAATGTCGCCGATCATCCTCTTAAATTCCGGCCTGTCGAAATTGCTCCCTGAAAAGCCGTCGTCCACATAGATGTCATAAAGCTCTATGTCCGGCTGCTCCCTTAAGAATGATTTGATGAGTTCCCTCTGATTTCCGATGCTGTTGCTCTCGGACTTATTGAAGCCAGTTTTACTGGCTTTAATGCCCCTGTCCTCGTCATCCTTTGAAAGACGGAGGTACATGGCCGCATAGAATTGCTTTTCTTTCAACTGTATCACCCCTGACTTTTCCGTTCTTTCAAGAACAAACTCCTTTTATTCCGGCTAAATATGTATCTGTGCAAGCCTTCTTAAATATTCCTCCATCTTATCGTCAATGGTCGGCCCTTCCTTCATAAAACGGACTTTCACGATATAGTCCCCGATCCGGTGGACGTATACGTTATTGGTCTGCGCTGCAAAAGAAGCCAGTTTCTGGGGGACGGGCTTTTTCGTGTCTACCACAATATCCCTTAAATCCGTCAGGCTGTTGATATCCACATCCCTTATATCCACAGCCGCCATCTCCTGTAGCTTTTCCCTTGTCAGTTCCATATCCTGCCCCTTGACCGCCTTTCTATATTCTATTTTCCGTTAAGGTTGTCTTATCACAAAAAACTTTGCCCCCTCCCGTATAAACGGGATGGAACACCTTGCGCCGCAAACCCCCATAATGTAAGGTTTGATTATTTTTCCATCATTTTTCTCAGCTTGTCCAAAAGCCTGTGTTTCCGGGTTGACTGTTGTACGCCCCTTATTTCAGCTTCCCCATAAAATAACGTTCCTTGTCCCCGGCGCGGTAATATTCCCGGTACACTTCCCTGCTCACCGATACAGACTGCCCGTCTATGTATAAAAAAAGCTCTTTTTCCTGCATGGTTTCCCTCCGAAATTCTGAAAATGAATAGGTTCCAGAATCCCTGAGGGCGGGAAACGACACCGTGGGAAAGCGACACCACACGGCAAAAAAAGACATAAAAAAGCCGCGCACGGAAGATGCCGGGCACGGCGGGATGCTTTTTGTATTTTATTGGTATTTCATAAATATACAGGGGATTTTTGGGTTCTCCTGCCTATTTGTAATAAAAGGGATTATAAACGGTGATATTGTCAATAGATTATCGTCATATTATCAAACGTTGAGCAGATAACGCAAGTTACGACAAAAAGCGGCATAATTCATTGTAACCTCCCTGCCCGCTTTAGCGGGCGTAAATTCACGGTTGAAAAACTGTCGCATATGGTTTTTCAACCTAAACGCCCTTGCAAAATCCGGCGCAGGATGCCACAAATCAACAGTAAGGGGGAGAGCTGCCTGGGCGGAGGGGGCACCGGCATAACCGGCCGCAGAACACCCAATCATGCCGAATGCTAAGAATCCTGTTGCTAAAAATACAGTAAATTTCTTTATCACAGCCTCTCCTTTACATTTCACAGGCATTCCATTAAAATTTCATATACCTCGTCCCTGCTTAACTCGCGGGGATTGCACTTGATAATGTTGCAGGTATCGGCTACCTTCCGCAGCACTTCAGGGGTGATTTCCACCTTTGATTTCAACTCTCCCATTTTCACGGGCAGGCCGCATTCCTTTATAAAAACGCCAAGCGCCTCTATTCCTTCCTCCGCCGTGTCCTTGTCGAATACCACTTTTGCAAACCGGCGGAATTTTTCTTCCGCATCTTTCAGAATATGGCGGTAGTAAGCAGGATGGATCACGGCAAGCCCCTGCCCGTGGTTACAGTCCGTAAACGCGCCGAGCTGGTGCTCTATCTGGTGCGCCTGAAAATCCGTAACCCTGCCGACTTTCAAAATTCCGTTTTCTGCCATGGCCGAATCCCACATCAGATTGCTCCTTGCCAGCATATCACTTACATCAGCAATCAGGCGGCGCATATTTACCACCGTGTTGCGCATAACGGCCAGCGCCAGATCATCAGAAACATTATCCTGATCGGAATTCCCGAGATAGGTTTCCATGGCATGGCTGAGCGTATCAAAGGCGCCGGAAATCACCTGCATGGCAGGAACAGATGCCGTCAGTTCCGGATCAAGCACCGCAAAGGAAGCATAAGCGCCCACCACACCCGTCTTGACTCCTTTTTCTTCGTTCGTGATCACCGCACCGCAGTTCTGCTCAGCGCCTGTGCCGGAAGCCGTGACGACTGCTCCCATCGGCAGAAATTCCGCCGGAAATTTCCCCTCTGAAAACTCCATTTTCCAAATGTCCTCATTCGTTTTTGCCTGCGCCGCTATGATCTTACAGCAGTCAATCACGGAACCTCCGCCAACGGCGAGGATAAAGTCCACACCTTTTTCCTGCGCCAGTGCCGCGCCTTCCTGCACCTTCGCGTAAGTGGGATTGGGCATGATGCCCGGAAAGTCAATCACTTCCTTTCCTGCTTTTTCAAGCAGTCCCTTTACCCTGTCATAGATCCCGTTTTTCTTCAGGGAAGCGCCGCCATAGGCAAGCATTACTGTTTTGCCGTATTTGCCGCATTCTGCGGCAACCGCCTTTTCCAGAGAACCTTCTCCGAAATATACCTTTGTGGGATAAGTAAAAACAAATTCTTTCATGGTGATAACCTCCTTCTTTTATTCTGCCTGCCTTTTCACGATTTACATGCCGTACCACCAAATACATCCGACATTTCCATCGCATCAAGCTGTTGGTTCAGAATTTCAATTTCCTTTTCTGTCAGCTGAATCTCCGCCGCCCCTGCGTTTTCTCTCAGGCGGTCCGGCTTTCTGGTTCCGGGGATCGGCACCAGATAAGATTTCTTACAGAGCATCCATGCAAGGGCGATCTGACCGGGCGTTGCCTGTTTCCCTTCCGCTACAGTGCGGATTAACGCAAGCAGTTTCTGATTCTGTTCCACGGCCTCCGGCGTAAACTGCGGCATGACGCTCCGGTA
>DERU01000022.1:0-171 GCA_002361095.1 Lachnospiraceae bacterium UBA3332 | reverse complement strand
AAACTGCGGCATGACGCTCCGGTAATCCGTACCCGCCTCAAATTTGGAGTCCTTCCCATACTTTGCGGACAGAAATCCGTTTGCCAAAGGGGAAAAAGCCACAAAACCGATTTTCAGTTCCTCCAGCACCGGGAAAAGTTCTTCGTACCAGCGCGCCATCATGGAATAGCG